>CAYMOD010000124.1:0-6394 GCA_964391945.1 uncultured Rhodobacterales bacterium
CGTCCGGCGGCGGCCTCTGAACCGACCACCGCGCGGGCCGGCAGCACGTCACCGGCCCGGGGAAGGCCGCCCGGCAATGACGGGCGGGCCTTCCCCTTACACAGGGTGTCACCCCGCCGGCGCGATCGCGCCTTCGGCGCTCCGTGGCCGGTCCGCGGGGTGGCCCTTGCCTTTCCCGCCGCGATCTTCCACATCCACGCGGGTCCGGTCGTCTGACCGCCCGGTCCGGGATCCGGCCCGGTTGCCCTGAGGCATGGCGCGCCGGCCGCGTGGGGCGGCCGCGGGTGCGGAGTGATTCGATGAACGAGACGACGCAGATGGCGGCGACCCGCAGGGTCGTGGCCCCGAAGCGGCCGCGCGACCCGCGGCTCGATTTCTTCCGTGGCCTTGCGCTTCTCTTCATCGTGATCAGCCACGCCCCGAACAACCCCTGGGCGCGCTGGATCCCCTCGCGTTTCGGCTTCTCCGACGCGGCCGAGATCTTCGTCTTCTGCTCGGGGCTAGCCTCCGCCCTCGCCTTCGGCGCGACATTCACCAACCGCGGCTGGCTCCTCGGCACCGCTCGCATCCTGCATCGGGTCTGGCAGATCTACTGGGCGCATATCGGCGGTTTCATCGTCATCACCGCGGCGATGGTGATGCTGAGCGACAGCGGCAGCCTCGTGCGCGACTACGTGAGCCAGCTCAATCTCAAGCCGTTCCTGAACAACCCGGGCGAAAACCTCGTCGGCCTCATCACCCTCACCTATGTCCCGAACTACTTCGACATCCTGCCGATGTACCTGGTGATCCTCGCCATGGTCCCGGCGGCGGTGGCCCTCGCGCGGGTGAACCGGGGCCTCCTCGCCCTCGTCTCGCTCGTGCTCTGGCTCGCCGCCAATGCCGCCTGGCTCAACCTCCCGGCCGAGCCGTGGTCCGGACGCCAGTGGTTCTTCAATCCCTTCGGCTGGCAGCTCCTCTTCTTCATCGGTTTCGCGCTCGCGTCCGGCTGGATCCGGCCGCCGGCGCCATCGCCCACCCTCGTCGCGATCGCGGCCGGCTTCCTGATCCTCACCCTGCCGATCGCGCACCAGGGCATCCGCAACACCATCCCCGCCTTCGGCGACCTGCGCGACGGCCTGATGCCGATCGCCGCCAAGACGCCGCAGGGACCGCTGCGCCTCCTGCATTTCCTCGCGCTCGCCTGGCTCGCCTGGATCGTGGTCGGCCCCGGCGGCGCGCGCTTGGCCGAAGGGGTCCACTGGCCGCGGTTCGTCGCGCTCGTCCGCGTCATCGGACAGCAATCGCTCGCGGTCTTCCTTGTCGGGCTGCTCGCCTCGCGCCTGATGGGCGTCGGTTTCGACGTGCTCGGCCGCGGTCTGGCGCCCGCCGCCCTCGTCAATCTCGCCGGGCTCGCTTCCTGCCTCGCCACCGCCCTCCTCGTCGGCTGGATCAAGAGCCAGCCCTGGCGGCAGGCGCCGCGCCTCGGGGTGCCCGCTCCCGATCCGGAACCCGGACCGCTCTGGCCGGCAACGCCGGAACGGCCTTCTGCTTAAGGAGAGCAAGTCAGGAAATCATCCCTTATATCAGGGACGCATACCTCCCATGCAGGTATAAATTCCGCATCGGACGTTGTTTCGGCGCAGAAAATCGCTATCTTGCCGGCAACACTTGCTGAAGGATTCCCGCCATGACCATCCGGACTCTTCTTGCGGGAGCCGCCGTGGCTCTCGCCACTACCTCCGCTCTTGCCGAAGCGCCCGAAGGCTGGGCGCCGCTTCTCGAGCCGGCCGAACTCGCCTCGATCCTCGAGCGCACCGCCGAGGACGAGATTCGTGTGCTCCAGGTCAACAAGGAGCATGCGGACGGCTACATTCCCGGCGCGGTCCGCGCCCCCTATGCCGAGTGGCGCGGCCCGGAGGAGAATCCCGGCGCCCTGCCGGATCTCGCCAAGCTCCACGACGTCATCGCCCGCACCGGCATCGAGGCCGATATCCCCGTCGTCGTCGTTCATGCCGGCGTCGACACGAGCGATTTCGGCACCGCCGCCCGCGTCTACTGGACGTTGAAGTCGCTCGGCGTCGAAGATCTCGCCATCCTCGACGGCGGCCTCATCGGCTGGAAGGAAGCGGGCCTGCCCACCGCGCGGGAGGAGGCCGGCGTCTTCGCCTCCGACTGGCAGCCCGACTTCTCCGACGAATGGCGGGTGACGAGCGCCGATGTCGCCGCGCTGGTCGAGACGGGCGAGTCCGCGAACCTCGTCGACGCGCGACCGCTCGATTTCTTCGAGGGAAAGCTCGCGCATGGCGCGGCCGAAAGCCCGGGCACCATCCCCGGCGCCGAGAACCTCTCCTACGAGGTCTGGTTCGAGGACGGCGAGATGGTCTCGCCGGAGCGCATCCGCGCCATCGCCGAGGAGACCGGCCAGACCGAGCCCAGCGTCGCCTTCTGCAACACCGGACACTGGTCGGCGATCAACTGGTTCGCGCTCTCCGAGCTTGCGGGCGTCGAGGACACCCGCATGTATGCGGAGAGCATGGTCGAATGGTCGCAGTCCGACCTGCCGATGATGAACCAGCCGACCCGGCTCGAGTATTACTGGAACCAGATCACCAACTGGGTGGACGGGCTCAGCTCCTGAGCCCGTTAACACGTGGGTAGGTTTTACCCACGGTTCTAAATCAATGACTTGAGGGGATTTTCACGCGTGGGCGCCTGTCGCCCACATCCCCTTTCCGGAGACTCGCCGATGCGCTCAACCAGAACCGGCCTCGTCCTCTTCGGCCTCGCCCTCGCCGTTTTCGTCGGCTATCTCGCCGGGCCGCGCTCGGGGCTCCTCGTCCTCATCGGCCTCGGTTTCGGCCTCGTGCTCGAGGGGCTCAGATTCGGCTTCGCCGGCCCCTGGCGCGTCCTCGTGACCGAGCGCGACGGCCGGGCGCTGATCGCCCAGCTTCTCGCCATCGGCCTCGCCGCCCTCGCCGCCTTCCCCCTCCTCGCCGCCGCGCCGGCCGAACTCATCGGCGCCCACGGACCGGTCGGCATCGGCATGATCCTCGGCGCCTTCGTCTTCGGCATCTGCATGCAGCTCGTGCTCGGCTGCGGCTCGGGCACCCTCGTCAATGCCGGGTCCGGCAACCTCGTCGGCGCCACCGCCCTCGTCACCTTCATCGTCGGCTCCTTCCTCGGCACGCTCCACCTCGACTGGTGGACGGGGCTCGGCAGCCTGCCGGTCATCACCCTCCAGGGCGTCTTCGGCAATTCGGGCGGCCTCCTCGTCACCCTTGCCGGCCTCGGCCTCATCGGCGCCGTCGTCGTCGCCCGCGCCGAGCCCGGCAAGCGTCGGCCGGTGCCGCGCCTCCTCCTCGCCGCGGCATTCCTCGGCATTCTCGCCACCCTCAACCTCCTCGTCGCCGGTCAGCCCTGGGGCATCGTCTATGGCCTCGGCCTCTGGGGCGCGAAGATCGCCCAGGCGGGCGGCGCCGAACTCGCCACCTCGTCCTTCTGGTCCTCGCCCGGCCACGCCGAGCGGCTCGCCGAGAGCATCCTGCTCGACCCGACCTCGCTCACCAACATCGGCCTGATCGCCGGCGCCTTCATCGCCATGCGCTGGCGCCCGCAGGTATCGCCGCAGGTCGGCGCGCTCCGCTGGCAGTCCTGGGCGATGGTGGCAGCGGCCGGCCTCGTCCTCGGCTACACCGCCCGCATCGCCTTCGGCTGCAATGTCGGGGCCTATTTCTCCGGTATCGCCACCGGCAGCCTCCATGGCTGGGTCTGGTTCGCGGCCGCCTTCGCCGGCTCGACGCTCGGGATCCGGTTGCGGCCGGTACTGCTCAAACCCTCGATTCGGCCGCCGCTCGTTCGGGCAGGTGCGCGATGACTGCCGCTCCCGCCCGCCCCGGCCGGAGCATCGTCGCCGCCGCCATCATCGCCGCCGGCACGGCCATCATCGCCTTCGATCTCGCGACCTCCGAGCCGATCAACCCCTACACGGCCCCGCCCCCGCTCGCCTTCGGATCGGGCGAGGCCGCCGGCACTGCACACTGCGCCGCTCCGACCCCGCCGGCGGAATAGCGTAGCCGGGGGTGGCAGCTCCGCACCACTGCCCGTCTCGTCGCGTATCGGCTGCCGGCACGGCTCTTGCCAAGGCCGTGCCGGCAGCCGATATTCCCCGCCATGAATCTCCCCTCAGGCTTCCTTGATGAGTTGCGTGGCCGCATCTCGCTCGCGCGGCTTGTCGGGCGAAAAGTCTCCTGGGACGCGCGGAAATCGAACACCGGCCGTGGTGACTTCTGGGCGCCCTGCCCGTTTCACCAGGAAAAGACCGCGTCCTTCCACGTCGATGACGGCAAGGGCTTCTACTACTGCTTCGGCTGCCATGCGAAGGGCGATGCCATCTCCTTCCTGCGCGAGACCGAGAATCTCGGCTTCATGGAAGCGGTCGAGACCCTTGCCGAGGATGCCGGCATGGCCCTGCCCGCCCGCCGTCCGGAGGCGCGCGCTGTCGAGGACCGCCGCACGCGCCTCCATGGCGCAATGGAAGCGGCGGTCGGCTTCTACCGGCTCCAGCTTGCCACCGCGCGCGCGGCCGGGGCCCGCGCCTATCTCGACGGCCGCGGTCTGACCACCGCCACGCGCGAGCGGTTCGAGATCGGCTGGGCGCCCGGCGCCGGCGACGCGCTCGCCCGGCATCTCGGGGACAAGGGCTTCCGTCCCGAAGAACTGGCCGAAGCCGGGCTCACTGCCATCCCCGACGACGGCCGCCCCCCCTACGACCGTTTCCGCGGCCGCATCGTCTTCCCGATCCGCGACGCCCGCGGCCGCGCCATTGCCCTCGGCGGCCGCGCCCTCGATCCGAATGCGCGGGCCAGATATCTCAACTCCCCCGAGACGCCGCTCTTCGACAAGAGCCGCACGCTCTTCAACCTCCGCGACGCCCGCGCCGCCGCCGGCAGGTCAGGCCCGCTCCTCGTCGTCGAAGGCTACATGGACGTGATCGCCCTCGTTCAGGCGGGATTCGAAGCGGCGGTGGCACCCCTCGGCACCGCGATCACCGAGGACCAGCTCGACCAGATCTGGCGCATCACCCTCGAACCGCTTGTCGCCCTCGATGGTGACAGGGCCGGGCTCGCCGCCGCGCAGCGTCTCATCGACCTCGCCCTGCCCCGCCTTGTCGCCGGGCGCTCGCTCCGCTTCGTCCTCATGCCGCCCGGCCAGGACCCCGATGACCTCCTCCGGGCTGGCGGCCGCGCCGCGATGGATCGGCTGATTGCCGAATCGCAGCCCATGGTTGAGCTCCTCTGGCGCCGCGAAACCGAAAGCCGGCCTTTCGACAGCCCCGAGCGCCGCGCCGCACTCGAAACGCGGCTCAAGGCCCATCTCACCCTCTTCACTGATGCCCGCCTGCGCGCCCATACTGCCGCCGCATTCCGCGAGCGCATCGACCGCCTTTTCGCCTCTGCGCCGCGCGCCCACCGTGCATCGGGCCACCGTGGCCGATATGCCGCGTCGGGCCACGCACGCGTGGCCGGCCCGGTTGCCGCCTCCGCCGCCGCCAAGGCGAGCCTGCTTGTCCGCGCCCCCGATTCAACTGCCACCGAGGTCCGCATCCGCGAAAGTGCCATCCTCTTCGGTCTTCTCAACCATCCCGAACTCGTCTCGTTCTTTGAGGATCGTCTTGATCGGATGACCTTTCTCTGCGCCGACCTCGTCGAGATTCGTGACGCACTCTTGTTCTGCAGCACCGGAACCCTAACTGAGTCGGCCAAGGGGTCTGCGTCGTCACCGGAAGACGGCACGATCTCTCTGCCGACGAGCACCGACCTGAGGGACAGGATCGCTCGCCGAATCGGTCGCGACCCGCTCGATCGCCTCGCCGGCCTCGGTCAGCTTCGCGCCAATCCGCATCTGCGGGCGGGAGCCGAACCGACGCTGGCGGCGCTCGCGATTGAGGAGGAAATCGTCCGACATGCAGCCTGGATGGACAAGAAGATCGAACTCAAGGAAGCGATGGAAACAATCGCCCAGGATGCCGACGAAGGCCTGACCTGGCGCCTGCGCGAGGCCGCCGAGGCCCAGCACCGCGCCGCACGCGCATCCCTCACCGATGACGTCCCCGAGACTGCCTCGACCGCTGATCTGTCGCGCCATCTGCAGGAGTTGATCGACCGGCAGGTATGGAAACGACCGCGCGGCGCCCACTGATGCCCAGGTTGCGAATCACCCCGCCCTGGGAAACAACCCGCAATGATCCGCGCGCCCCCGCGGACCTTCACGGAGCATGCCATGGCCGCCACCAAGGAAGCCGCCGAAAAGCAGACGGATGAGCCCCAGGACCAGGGGCCGCTTCTCGACCTGAGCCAGGCGGCGGTCAAGAAGATGATCGCCACGGCCAAGAGCCGCGGCTACATCACCATCG
>CAYMOD010000125.1:0-6362 GCA_964391945.1 uncultured Rhodobacterales bacterium
GTCTTGTTGTTGATCCGGTCGGGGTAGATCCGGTGCAGGTCGCGGAACACCGTGGCCTTCATCAGGTTGGTGTGGAGCGCGGAGACGCCGTTCACCGAATGGGCGCCGGCAAAGGCGAGGTTGCCCATGCGGACCCGCCGTTCGCCGTTCTCGTCGATGAGCGAGATCGCCCGCACCTCCCCGGTCGAGAACCCGCGCCTCAAGGTCGCCTCGCGGATCAGGCGGGCGTTGATCTCGTAGATGATCTGCGTGTGGCGCGGCAGCAGCCGCTCGATCAGCGGCAGCGGCCAGCTCTCGAGCGCCTCGGGCAGCAGCGTGTGGTTGGTATAGCCGATGGTCTGCGTCGTGATCTCCCACGCCTGTTCGTAGGGGAGGCCGTGGTCGTCCATCAGGAGCCGCATCAGCTCCGGCACGCAGATGGCGGGATGGGTGTCGTTGAGCTGGATCGCCGCCTTCTCGTGGAGGTTCGCGACGCTCGGGTTGGTGCGCAGGTGACGGCTGATGATGTCCTGGAGCGAGGCCGAGGAGAAGAAGAACTCCTGCCGGAGCCTGAGTTCCTGGCCGGAGGGCGAGGCATCGGCGGGGTAGAGCACCCGGGTGAGCGCATCGGCGCGGTTCGATTCGGAGAGCGAGCCGGTATGGTCGCCGGCGTTGAAGGCGTCGAGCTGGATCGGGTCGAGCGGGGCGGCCTTCCAGAGCCGGAGCGTGTTCACCCGCGCCATCTGCCAGCCGATGATCGGCGTATCGTAGGCGGTGGCGATCAGCCGTTCGGCCGGATGCCAGGTGAAGCGCAGGCCCTGAGGCGTCTCCTCGACGGCGACATTGCCCCCGAAGCCGATCTCGTAGGCACTGTCGCGGCGGTCGAATTCCCACGGGTTGCCGTGTTCGAGCCAGGTCTCGGGGTATTCCATCTGCCAGCCGTCGCGCAGCTCCTGGCGGAAGAGGCCGTGGCGGTAGCGTATGCCGTAGCCGTAGGAGGGGATGCCGACCGAGGCCATGCTTTCCATGAAACAGGCGGCGAGCCGGCCGAGGCCGCCATTGCCGAGGGCGGCGTCGGATTCGAGGCGGGCCAGCGTGTCCAAATCGACGCCGAGTTCGGTGAGCGCCGCCTGCATGGTGTCGATCAGGCCGAGGTTGGAGACCGCGTCGCGAAAGAGGCGCCCGATCAGGAATTCGAGGCTGAGATAGTAGACGCGTTTCTCGTCGTTCCTGTAGGCGTCAGCCTTGGAGCGCATCCAGGGCATGATGATGCAATCGCGGGTGGCGAGGATCGCCGCTTCGATCCAGTCGTGCGGATCGGCGGTCCGCGGGTCCTTGCCGACATTGTAGGTGAGCCGGGCGACGATGGCCCGGGCGAGCGCCTTGGGATCGCGCTCGATGCCGGTTTCTGGAGCGGGAGCTTCGAGGGTCTGGCTGGTCATGGGTTCCTCTTCTGCCCAGCGAATGCGGATGGCGGCGGTCTGCCGGCCGCCATTCCGGGCGTGTGAACTGCGTCCGGGCCGGACGTTCTGCCCCTCCCCGATGGCGGGACGGTGCGTCAGCCCGAAAGCCGGTCTGCCCCGCCATGTGCGGCCGACCATGCGAGCGGATTGGCAAGGAAGGCGCGGACGGCGGCGAGGGTGTCGGGATCGAAACGGTCGCCCACCTCGGCCTCGGCGAGGACGTCGGCCCAGGTGGCAAGACGGTGGAGGGTGAGGCCGGATTCGGCGAGGGTTTCCTCCGCGCCCGGGTAGATGCCGTAGAAGAAGACGACCGCGACATGGGCAACCTCCGCGCCTGCCTCGCGCAGGGCGTCGGCGAAGGCGAGCTTGGAGCCGCCGTCGGTCGCGAGATCCTCGACGAGGAGGACGCGCGCGCCTTCGGGGAATGTGCCTTCGATCCGGGCGTTGCGGCCGAAACCCTTCGGCTTCTTGCGGACGTAGAGCATCGGCAGCGCGAGGCGCTCGGCCATCCAGGCGGCGAAGGGGATGCCCGCGGTCTCGCCGCCGGCGATGGCGTCGAACGCCTCGAACCCCGCCTCGCGCATCACCCTGGCGCAGGCGAAATCCATCAGCGCCGACCGGATGCGCGGGAAGGAGATCAGCTTGCGGCAGTCGATATAGACCGGCGCCTTGAGGCCGGAGGTGAAAGTGTAGGGCTCGCCGACGCGGAAATGCACGGCCTCGATCTCGAGGAGCATGCGTGCGGTGAGGCGGGCGATCTCGGCGTCGGCGGGGGCTGCGGTCGGGATCATGCGCGTTCCTCTTCGGCGACCTGCCAGTGGAGGGGAAAGCCGGGGTCGAAGATCGCGACCGGACCGGCGCCGGTGTCGATGGCAGGCGGGACCCGGACGGCGGCCTCGCCCCGCACGAGTGTCAGCGTGTCATCATTCGGGGCGAGCCCGTACCATCCAGGGCCGTGGACCGAGGCAAAGCCTTCGAGCCGGTCGAGCACCGCCTCCTCCTCGAAGACATGGGCGAGGCAGGCGAGCGCCACGGGTGCCGAGAACACGCCCGCGCAGCCGCAGGACGATTCCTTGGCGGTGACGGCATGCGGCGCGCTGTCGGTGCCGAGGAAGAAACGGCGGTCGCCGGAGACGGCGGCGCGGCGCAGGGCAAGGCGGTGCCGTTCGCGCTTGAGGATCGGCAGGCAGTAGTAATGCGGCCGGATGCCACCGACGAGCATGTGGTTCCGGTTGAGGATCAGGTGGTGGACGGTGAGCGTGCCGGCGAGATTGGCCGCCGCGTCGCGGATGTAGTCGATGCCGTCCGCGGTGGTCACGTGTTCGAGCGTGATGCGGAGCTCCGGCAGGCGTTCGCGCAAGGGCGCGAGGACGCGCTCGATGAACACCGCCTCGCGGTCGAAGATATCGACTTCCGGGTCCGTCACCTCGCCGTGGATGAGGAGCGGCACCCCCGACGCCGCCATCCGCTCCAGCACCGGCATCGCCCGGTCGAGGTCGCGCACGCCGCTCGCCGAGTTGGTCGTGGCACCGGCGGGGTAGAGCTTGACGGCCGTGATCAGGCGGTCGCGGAACGCGGCCTCGACATCCGCGGGATCGGTGCCCTCGGTGAGGTAGAGTGTCATCAGCGGCGTGAACCGCTGGCCTTTCGGCAGTGAGGCGAGGATGCGCTCGCGGTAGGCGGCGGCATCGCCTGCGGTGACGACCGGCGGCACGAGGTTCGGCATGACGATGGCGCGGGCGAAGTGCCGCGAGGCAGGCAGCACACCCGCGAGAAGCGCCCCGTCACGGAGATGGAGGTGCCAGTCGTCGGGGCGGCGAAGAACGATCTTGCGATGCAGGGCGCTGATCCTCAGACGATTCGCATGGCATGTAGCATGAGGCGCGGGTGTCGTCAGGGGTCCCGGCAACCGAGCGTTAACCCGGGGGGCGGATCAGGCGCGGCCCCGCTGATCGGTGGCGTCGAGCGCCGCAAGCAGCGCCTCGAAATCGGGCGGCAGGTCCTCGGGTGTGGTGGCGTCGTGCAGGCTGCGCAGCGCCCGCCCGATGGCGCCGGCCTCGCATGCGTGGCCCCGGATGCCGTACACACGTGGCCCCTTCCCGGAGCCGGGTTCCGCGAAGGTCGTGTCGCGGATGGCCCGTGTTGTCTGTGTCCTGCTCATGACGAATTGCCTGCGCTGCGCCGCCCGCGGGTCGTGTTCCTGGGACTGGATGGCTGCCGATCTGCCGGAGACAACCTGCAGGCGCGGAGGAGAGTTCCCGGTTGCAACTCCTGTTGGAATATGTGGTTAACCCGCAACAGGCCGATGACAGGGTGGACCGGGCGCGCCTCGGTTGCCGCATTCCCGGAAGTATGGCAAGAGCCAGAGCAGAGGGCGCGCTCCGAGCGGAGGGGCCGCGCCGGAATGAGGGCACCACGATGATCGATTACACCGCGGCCCGGCAGGCGATGGTGGACTGCCAGATCCGTCCCTCCGATGTCACCTCCTATGCCGTCATCGACGCGCTGCTCGAAGTGCCCCGCGAGGTATTCCTCCCCGACGCTCTGAAGCCGCTTGCCTATTTCGGCGAGCATCTCGTGCTCGGCGAGGGGCGGGTGGTGCTCGACCCCTGGAGCTTCTCCAAGCTGATCGAGGCGGTCGATCTGCGGGCGGATGACCTCGTGCTCGACATCGGCTGCGCCTACGGCTATTCGGCGGCGGTGATCGCGCGGCTCGCCGAGGCGGTGGTCGCCGTGGAGGAGGACGAGGTCATGGCGCGGGCTGCGGAGGAGGCGCTCGGGGAACTCGGCGTTGACAACGCCGTCGTCCATCACGGCCCCCTCCGCGAGGGGGCGCCGAGGCACGGCCCCTACGATGTGGTGCTCGTCGAAGGCGGAGTGGGCGTGTGGCCGCAAGCGATTTCCGATCAGGTCAAGGTCGGCGGCCGGATCGGCGCGATCTTCTCGGCAGGGCCCTTCTTCGGGCAGGCCCGGCTCGGGATCAGGACCGAGGACGGTATTGCCTGGAGACGTGTCTTCGACTCCCCGGCGCCGGTGCTTCCGGGATTCGAACAGGTGAAATCGTTTGAATTCTGAAATACTGCAAACAATATTGCCGCCTGCGAGAAGCCGGCGACGGCCACGCACGGGCAGGACGGGACAGACGATGTTGCGACACCATTTTCTCCGCCTGGGCGCTGCGATCGTGCTCGTCATCGGTCTTGCCGTGCCGCCGGCGGCGGCCGACACGCTGACCGATGCCCTCATCCTTGCCTACCGGACCAGCCCGCTGCTTGAAGCCAACCGCGCCCAGCTTCGCGGCCTTGACGAGGAGGTGCCGCAGGCCCGCGCCCTGCGCCGGCCGCAGGTCGAGGTCTTCGGATCCGGCGACGCCAGCCGCCGCCTGCGCTCGAGCGATGCCGGCAGCGAATTCCTGAGTGCCGGACTGCAGAGCAGCCTGCGCCTCTATGACGGCGGGGAGACGCGGGCGGCGATCGAATCGGCCCGCGCCATCATCGCCGCCGGCCGCGCCGATCTCCGCGGCAGCGAGCAGATCGTGCTCTTCCAGGCGGTGCAGGCCTATATGGACGTACGGCGGGATCTCGAATTCCTGTCGCTGGCCCGGAATGACGTGCAGGTCCTCGAGGAACAGCTCCGCGCCGCCCGCGACCGTTTCGAGGTTGGCGAGATCACCCGCACCGACGTCAGCCTGACCGAGGCGCGCCTTGCCGCGTCGCGCGCGTCGCTGGTCGCGGCGGAAGGGGCGCTTCAGGTGAGCCGTGCCAACTACCTCGCGGCGATCGGCAAGCGTCCCGAGGATCTCCAGCCGCCACCGCCGATCCCGGCGCTGCCCGCGACCGCCGCCGAGGCGACCTCGATCGCATTGCAGCGCAACCCCGACATCATCGCCGCCCAGTATGCCGAGCGCGCGGCGGTCTTCGATTTCGAACGGGCCGAGGCGGCGCGCCGCCCGCAGCTTTCCGCGAATGCCCAGGTCGCCTGGCAGGACCAGTTCGAGACGGGGATCAACACCGAACGCCGGGACGTTGCGGCGCAGGCGGGATTGACGGCGAGCGTGCCTCTCTATTCCGGCGGGCAGGTCTCGAGCCTGATCCGTCAGGCGCAGACGTTGGTCGAGGCGCGGCAGTCCGAGCTCCAGGCGACCGGGCGCAACGTGACGGAAGCCGTCGCCGCCGCCTGGAGCCAGCTCGAAGTGGCCCGCGCCCAGATCCCGGCCCGGCAGGAGCAGGTGGAGGCCGCCCGCTCCGCCGCCGAAGGATTCGCCGAGGAGGCACGGGTCGGTGCGCGCTCGACCCTCGACGTGCTCGACGCCGACCAGGACCGGCTTCAGGCGGAGGCCGACCTCGTGCAGGCGATCCGTGACGAATATGTCGCTGCCTACAACCTCCTGCAGGCGATGGGCCTGCTGACGGTCCAGCATCTCGGCCTCGGGATCGAGACCTACGACCCGGATGTCTATTTCTCGCGCGTCCAGTCCGGGCCGGTCGGCGGCGCCGACCGCAGCGTGATCGACCGCATCCGCTCGCGTTGGGAGTAGAGGGTGAGCGACGACGAGCGGACGGAAGGCAAGAGCCCGGCGGAGGCGGTACCGGGCGAGCGTCTTGAGGATGTGCTCGCCTCGATCCGGGCACTGGTGACGGCGGAGACCTCCTCACGCCTCGGCGCGGGCGACAACAGTGTGCTGATGCTGACCCCGGACATGCGCCTCCCGGACGAGGACGAGGCGGAGCGGCCGGGCGAGGTTCTTGCCGAGGGGATCGGGCTGGACGCGGAGGGGGGGTCCGGGGGATCGCCGGTCCTCGAAGGGGCGCCGATCCTTGACGAGGAAGCGATCCGGGATGTGGTGAACCGGATCGTGCGCGAGGAACTGCAGGGCGAACTCGGCGAGCGGATCGGCCGCAATCTGCGCAAGCTGATCCG
>CAYMOD010000126.1:0-6360 GCA_964391945.1 uncultured Rhodobacterales bacterium
CGGATCGTCTGTTCCGCGCGGATGTCGGCCCGGGAGACGAAATCGCCCGGCCCCTTCGCCGAGACCTGGAGATTCTCGACCTCGCCGAAGTCGCGCGCCAGCCCGCGCGCGGCACGGCGCGCGGTCTTGATCATGACGTTGAGATTGGCGGAAGCCTGCGCCATGGCGATCCCCGGACCTTTGCGGTGAAGCGCGCCTTATGGCGGTTGCCGCCGGCGAAGGCAAGACAGGCGCGAGCCGCGCTCAGACTCTCCGGCGCCGCGCACCGGCGGCCGGGCGGAGAGCGGCCATCCGGCGCGGGCGCCGCTGCATTGTCAGCGGGATCGGCTCCGGTGCCGCCGCGGGCTCCTCCTCGTGCATCCCCTCATGTGCGCTCGCTGCGACGTCGAGCCTGAGCCGCGCCTTGATCGGCAGATGGTCGGAGGCGACGCGCGAGAGCGGCGTCACATGCGCCTCGACATGTTCGATCAGCTGGTACGGCCGGGCGAGGATGCGGTCGAGCGCGAAGACCGGGAAGACCGCCGGGAAGCTCGGCACGAAGGGCGAGACCGGCCCGAATCCCGGTGCAAGCGAGCCGAGCGCCGAGCGGTGGTCCTTCCGCCATTCGTTCATGTCACCGAGGAGCACCGTCGGCTCGTCCTGCTCGTGCGGCAGCGCGGCAAGGATCGCCTGCACCTGTGCCAGCCGCGACTGGCGCAGCAGCCCGAGATGGGCGGCCATGACCCGCACCTTGCCGTGCGGCAGATCGAGGTCGGCGACGACCGCGCCGCGCGGCTCGAGGCCGGGGAGGTCGAGCTGGTGGACGGCCCGCACCGAGCCGCTTTTCACCAGGAGCACGTTACCGTGCCAGCCGCTGCCGAGCCGCCTGCGCCGGGTCAGCGGGATCGGCACGAGACCCGTCTCCCGTTCGAGCGCCGGCAGGTCGAGCAGGCCGAGCCGGTCGCCGAAGCGCCGGTCCGCCTCCTGAAGCGCGATGACATCGGGGGCGACTTCGGCAATGACACGCTGCACGCGCTCGGGATCGAAACGGCGGTCAAGGCCCACGCATTTGTGCACGTTGTATGAGGCGAAGACCAGAGTCCCGCCGGAAGATGCCTCCGCGCCGGAAGATGCTTCCTGTTCCCCGTCCTGGCCGTTCACGTGCATGTCCGCCTTTCCATCCTCCCGTTCCTTCGAATGCAATCCCCTCGGAAATAGTGGTCGACCCCGGCGATGCCAACCCGCCATCCGCCATCGGGTTTCACGGCCAGCCATGATTCCCCGCATGACAGCCTGCAATATCGTCCTGCGCGGTTCCCGTTGCGGGAGGACAAGGCAGCCCTGATACTGTCTTCCGGACGCTCTTGCTCTTGGGCGCTCTTGCACGCGCATCCTCAGGAATACACCATGCGCCGGACCCGCTCCCGCCCTGTTGCCCCCTCCGCCCGTCTCTCGCGGCGTCGGCTGGCGCTGGTCGCGGCTGTCCTCATCGTTGTCGCCGGTCTCGCCGTTGCCTTCCGCGACACGCTCTCCTTCGAGACCCTGCGCGACAACCGCGAGGCGCTGCTCGCCTGGCGGGACGAGAATTACCTGCAGGCCGTGCTCGCCTATGTCCTCGCCTATATCGGCGTCGTGACCCTGTCGCTCCCCGGTGGCGCGGTGATGACGATGACCGGCGGCTTCCTCTTCGGCCTCATTCCCGGCACGGTCCTTGCCGTCATCGGCGCCAGCATCGGCGCCACTCTCATCTTCCTCGCCGCCCGTGCCGGATTCGGCGGCGCGCTGCGCGCCCGGATCGCCGGCGATCCCCGCCTCGCGCGGCTCGAGGCGGGCCTGAGGGACGACGCCTTCAACTATCTTCTCGCGATCCGCCTTGTCCCTGCCTTCCCGTTCTTCGTCGTCAACATCGTCCCCGCGCTCCTCGGCATTCCCCTGCGCACCTATCTTGGCGCCACCGCGCTCGGCATCATTCCGGGCACTGCGGTCTATGCCTGGATCGGCGCCGGCCTCGGCGAGGTCTTCGCCCGCGGCGAGACCCCCGACCTCGGCCTGATCTTCGATCCGGTGATCCTCGGGCCGCTGCTGGCACTGGCCGCCCTCGCGGCGCTGCCGGCGATCATCCGGCGCGTGCGGGGCAGGGGAGTTGGCGAATGAAGGCCCTGCTCAGGCCCGATCTCTGCGTCATCGGCGCCGGCTCCGGCGGCCTCACCGTCGCGGCGGGCGCCGTGCAGATGGGCGCCTCCGTCGTCCTGATCGAGGGCGGCGCGATGGGCGGGGACTGTCTCAACCACGGCTGCGTTCCCTCGAAGGCGCTCATCGCCGCCGCACGCCACGCCCATGCGATGACGGCCGGCCTGCCCTTCGGCATCGCTGCCGTCGCGCCCGAAATCGACCATGCCGCGGTGATGGAGCACGTCGCCCGCACGATCGCCGCGATCGCCCCGCACGATTCGCAGGAGCGTTTCGAATCTCTGGGTGTCACGGTCCTGCGCGACTGGGCATGCTTCACCGCCCCGCACCGGGTCGAGACCGGCACCCACGCCGTCGAGCCCCGCCGCTTCGTCATCGCCACCGGATCCCGGCCGGTCATTCCGGCGATCCCCGGCCTTGATTCCGTGCCCTTCCTCACCAACGAGACACTTTTCGCCCTGCGTGAACGCCCCGCCCATCTCATCATCCTCGGCGGCGGGCCGGTCGGTATCGAGATGGCGCAGGCACACCGCCGCCTTGGCGCGGAGGTCACCGTGATCGAGGCCGAGCGCGCCCTTGCCGGGGAAGATCCGGAGTTCGCCGCGTTCTTGCTCGCCCGCCTCCGGGCCGAGGGGGTCGCCATCCACGAATCCACCCGTACCGAGCGCGTCGCGCTCGATCCTGCCGGTATCGCCCTCGAGACCACGGCCGGCACGTTCAGCGGCTCCCATCTTCTGGTCGCGGCCGGCCGCCGCCCCGACTTCTCCCGGCTGGCGCCCGAGGCCGGCGGCATCCGCACGACCGCGCGAGGCATCGCGGTCGATCAGGGCCTGCGCAGCACCACCAACGCCCGCGTCCTTGTCGTGGGCGACGCCGCCGGCGGGCCGCAGTTCACTCACCTCGCCGGCTACCACGGCGGCCTCGTGCTGCGCGCCGCGCTCTTCGGCCTCCCCGTCCGCGTCCGGCCCGATCATGTGCCGCGCGTGATCTTCACCGATCCCGAACTTGCCCAGGTCGGCCTGACCGAGGCCGAGGCCCGCGCTCGCCATGGCGAACGCGTCGAAATCCTGCGCTCCCCCTACGCGGAAAACGACCGTGCCCGCACCGACGACGCGACCGAAGGCCGCATCAAGGTCGTCATCCATCGCGGCCGGCCGGTGGGCGCCGGCATCGTGGGGGCGGGGGCGGGCGAGCTGATCGGCCTCTGGCAGCTTGCGATCGCGAACCGCCTCAGGATCGGCGCGATCGCCGGCATGATCGCTCCCTACCCGACGCTGACCGAAGTCTCGAAACGCGCGGCCGGGCAGTATTATGGCCCGCGCCTCTTCGCGAATCCGCGGCTGAAGCGGATCGTCCGCCTCGTCCAGCGCATCCTTCCGTGAGCAGCGCCAGCGCTCAACCGTGCAGCCCGTCCCGGTAGCGCGCGACGAAACGCCGGTCGATCCGGTCCTTCCAGCGCCAGACCCAGTCGCCTTCCACGGTGATCCCGTTCCGCGCCCCGATCGCGTGCCGCTTTCCGGTTGCGATCAGCATCAGCCAGTTCCGTTGCGGCCGGAACCGCCGCAATCCCTGCCCTGTCGCCGCCCGCCGCAGGTTCTCCGCCAGCACCGGTCCCTGCCGCACCGCGATCACCCCGGTCTTCGGCCGCGGCGTCGCTGCCATTGCGGCCACGTCTCCCGCGGCGAAGATCGCCGGATGCGAAAGCGACCGCAGCTGTGCATCGATCAGCACGAACCCATCCTCGTCGAGCTGAAGCCCGGTGCCGCCGAGCCAGCCCGGCGCTCCGACACCCGTCGCCCATAGCCGGAGATCGGCCTCCGGCCTCGCCGTCACGCCGGTCCTGATCTCGATTCCCTTGGCCGCGAAGGCCGCGTGCAGCCGCCGGCGCACGCCCGCGGGCATGTCCGGCACGATCTCCGGGCCTCGTTCGAACAGCGTGATCACCGCCCGCCTTCCGGCCGACGCCCACCGGTGCTGCAGCGCCAGCGCCACCTCGATGCCGGCGAGGCCGCCGCCGAGCACCGCAACGCGCGCCCCTTCCGGCAACCGCGCTTCGGCTGCGGCGAGCGTCCCCGCGAATCCTTCCATCGGCCTCAGGGCGAGATCGCGCGGCCCCGCCGGCGCTGCGGACGCCCCGCCGATATCGAGAGACAGGAGATCGAAGGGCAGGGGCCCGGTGCCCGTCACTCCGACCTGCCCCGCGGCCGGATCAAGTCTGTCGGCTTCCCCGATGACGAGCGTCGCGCCCGCCGCCTGCGCCAGCGGTGCCACCGGTATCATTGCCGCGTCTGGCGCGTAGTGTCCGGCAATCACGCCCGGCAGCATCGCGGAACAGGCCACGCTCGATCCGCGGCTCACCAGCGTCACCGCGATTTCCGCCGGGGGCTGCAGGGCGAAGCGGCGCAGCACTTCGAGATGTGCATGTCCGGCCCCGATCAGCACGAGCCGCGTCAACGCACGGCTCCGCCGCTTACGCCGCTTACTTGGTGAGGATCAGTTTTCCCTGCCGGGTGATCCGGAGCAGGTAGGTCTGACCGTCGAGGGCGATCTCGGCCGACTTGCCCCCGTCCGTCAGCAAGCGCGCGTCGTGACGCGGCGGGATTTCGTGTGTGCCCGCACGCGGTTGCAGCTCGGGCGGGCGCGGGTGCGGCATGGTAAGGGTCGTCTGCATGGTGTACCGTCATACTGATAACTGAAGGTTGAAGACTGAGTAGGTTAGTCAGGCTTGTCAATCCTGAATGTTTTACTCGGGTAAGAGCCGCGCGGAACCGCACGTCCCGAAGGCAGTTGACAAGGACCCGCCAGGGTTTAGAATCATTCCAAACTAGACACAGGAGAGCGGCATGAAGGGCGAAGCTGGCGTCATCGACTATCTCAACCAGGCTCTGCGGAGCGAACTCACGGCGGTTAACCAGTACTGGTTGCATTACCGCCTCCAGGAGGACTGGGGCTACGGCCGAATTGCGAAGAAGTCGCGCGAGGAAAGCATCGAGGAGATGCACCACGCCGACAGGCTGATCGCGCGCATCATCTTCCTCGAGGGGCACCCGAATCTGCAGACCCTCGATCCGCTCCGGATCGGCGAGAATCTCAAGGAGACGCTCGAGGCCGATCTCGCCGCCGAGCACGATGCGCGCAATCTCTACATCGAGGCGCGCGACCACTGCGAATCGGTCAAGGACTACGCCACGAAACTCCTCTTCGAGGAGCTGATCCAGGACGAGGAGGGTCATATCGACTATCTCGAGACCCAGCTCGACCTGTTCAACGACCTCGGCGCCGATCACTACGCGCTCCTCAATGCGGTTCCCGCCGACAAGCAGGAGTAAGCCTCCCGCGCGCGTCCCGGGAGTGCCGGAGCGCGCGCATCGCCCCAACGCCGGAAACGGCTCGCGCCGGACGGCGCCCTTGCATGAGCAGGAACCATGATTGGCGGCAGCTTTCCCGATCCCTGCCTGCTGACGCTCGGTCACGGCTACACTGCGCGGGCGCTGGCTGCACGGCTCGATACGGAGTGGCGCGTGATCGGCACGATACGCGCGCGCGAATTGTGCGACACGCTCCGGGCCGAGCGTGTCGCGCCGCTTCTGTGGGACAACCGCGAGGCGGTCGAGGAGGCGGTGGGCGCGGCGACGCATCTTCTGATCTCGGCCGCTCCGGATGCCGAAGGCTGTCCCGTCCTCGCCCGGTTCCGCAACGCGCTGGAACGGGCAGAACGGCTGCGCTGGGTCGGGTACCTTTCCACGACGGCGGTCTATGGCGATCGTGGCGGCGAGTGGGTGGACGAGAACTCCGAGCTCCGGCCGACGAGCCGGCGCGGCCACTGGCGGGTCGCGGCGGAGTCGGCCTGGCTCGATCTGGGCGAGCGGTCCGGGCTGCCGGTGCATATCTTCCGCCTCGCCGGCATCTACGGTCCGGGGCGCTCCGCCTTCGACAAGCTCCGCGACGGCCGCGCGCGCCGGATCGTCAAGCAGGGCCAGGTCTTCTCCCGCATCCATGTCGCCGACATCGCCGAGGTGCTGCTCGCCTCGATGGCAAGATCGGAGCCGGGACGGGCCTATAACGTCGCCGATGACGAACCCGCCCCGCCGCAGGATGTGATCGTCCATGCCGCGGAACTCCTCGGCATGCCGCCCCCGCCCGAGGAGCCGTTCGAGACCGCGGAGATGACGCCGATGGCGCGCAGCTTCT
>CAYMOD010000127.1:0-6353 GCA_964391945.1 uncultured Rhodobacterales bacterium
AACCCCTGACCTCTTGCATGCCATGCAAGCGCTCTCCCAGCTGAGCTATGGCCCCGGGCGCGGGGTCTCGGCCCTGCGCGGGTGGTTCACTACAGAGGCGGGTGGGGGAGCGCAAGAGGAATCTGCCGCCCGCGCCCTGCGCCGCCTCCGGCTCAGCTCTCGTCGTCCTCGGCAGGGACGTCGGCGATCTCCTCCAGATCGACGCTGTCCTCGTCGTCCTCGAGGATGTCGGCGTCGGTGTCGGCGTCGATCACCTCGTCATCGGCCTCCACTTCCTGCGCGCCGCGGGTAGCGGCCGCCGCCGGCTTCGCCTTCTCCACCCGCGCGGGGCGGGACTTGCCGGCCAGCAGACTCTCGGCGGTGAAGGTCGCGCCGCAGGACGGGCAGGTCATCGGATCCCGCTGCAGGTCATAGAAACGCGTGGCGCAACTGGGGCAGGCGCGCTTCAGACCCCACTCATCCTTGGGCATTGTCATCCTTCCAAGTCTCTCGGACCAAGTCTCTCGGGAATTGCGACTCGCGCGGCGTCTGCCATGGTCGATCGTGCTTGTCAAAGGCTGTGTTCAGTAACCGGAATGACACATTTCGGCGACCGAACGGTCTAAAACACTTGTTGGCTTGGCGATCTTTCGTATTTACTAGAAAATAGAAAGAAACCCCGGAGGGTCGCGGATGCTCTATCACGCTTACGAGATGACACACGCCAGCATCACACCGATGCGAGCGGCCGCCCAGTTCAGCCAGGGGATCATCAGCAACCCGTTGAATCCGATGGCCAAGCATTACGGCTCCCGCACGATGTCGGCGGTGCTTGAACTGTTCATCGACGCGACCCGGCGCTACGGCAAGCCCGAGTGGGAGATCGATTCGACCGTTGTCGACGGGGTCGAGACCCCGGTCGAGATCGAGCCGGTCTGGTCGCGGCCCTTCTGTACGCTCCTGCATTTCCGCCGCGGGGGCGAGGCGGCCGCCAGGCACGACCATCCGCCCGTGCTGGTGGTGGCGCCGCTTTCGGGGCATTACGCGACGCTCCTGCGCGGCACCGTGCAGGCGATGCTGCCCGAGCATGATGTCTACGTTACCGACTGGATGGATGCGCGCGACGTGCCGCTCTCGGCGGGACGGTTCGACCTCGACGACTACACCCGCTATCTCATGGAGATGTGCGCCTTCCTGGCCAGAAAGGGCGAGCGTCCGGCGGTGCTCGCGGTCTGCCAGCCGGGAGTTCCCGCTCTTGCCGCGGCGACGCTGATGTCGATGGACAACCATCCGGGACGGCCGGCATCGCTCATCCTGATGGGCTCGCCCATCGACACCGCCCGCAACCCCAAACAGCCGAACGAATTCGCCAAGTCCCATCCCCTCAGCTGGTTCGAGCAGCACGTCGTCGATCAGGTGCCCTGGCCGAACCGCGGCTTCATGCGCCGGGTCTATCCGGGCTTCCTTCAGCTCTCGGGCTTCATGGCGATGAACGCCGACCGGCATCTCAACGCGCATGTGTGCCAGTACAACAACCTCGTCCAGGGCGACGGCGAGAGCGCCGAAAACCATCGCCGGTTCTATGACGAATATCTCGCGGTCATGGATCTCACGGCGAAATTCTATCTCCAGACGATCGACAGGGTCTTCCAGCGCGGACTGATGGCGCGGAACGAGTACCGCTACCGCGGCCGGCTGATCGAGCCGTCGGCGATCGAGGATATCGCCCTCTTCACGATCGAGGGCGAGCGCGACGACATCACCGGCCTTGGACAGACGGAGGCGGCGCACGACCTGGTGACGCGCCTCCCCGAGAGCGAGCAGCAGCACTACACTCAAGTCGGCGTCGGTCATTACGGCGTCTTCAACGGCTCGCGCTGGCGCAATGAGATCCAGCCGCGGGTGCGCGATTTCATCCACTCGAAACGGCGCCTGGTCCTCATGGAGCCATCGTCCCGCGTCGCTTGAGAGTGCCAGACTGGCTCGAGGTCGGCGAGCCGCCGATCACGATCAGGCTGCGCCGGGATACCCGCGCACGGCGGCTCGTGCTGCGGGTCGCGGCAGAGGGAGAGCCGGTGCTGACGGTGCCAATGCGCTGCCGCCCCGCCGAGTTCCGGTGTTTTCTCGATGCGCACGCGGCCTGGCTGCGGGACCGGATCAAGGCGCGCCCGCCGCCCGTGCTGCTCGGCGAAGGTGCGCACCTGCCGGTCGGAGGCGACGCGGTCGTGCTGCGGCTCGGATCGCGGGCGGCGCTTTGCGGGAAAAGGGTGCTGGAACTGCCGGGACCGGCGGCGCTGCTGCCGGGGCAGGCGGCGGGGTTCCTGCGCGCCCGTGCACGGGAAGCCTGCGTGGTGGCCGCGGAGCGACATGCCACGGCGCTCGGGCGGGGATTTGGCCGGATCACGCTCCGGGACACGCGCTCGCGCTGGGGGTCGTGCACGTCGCGGGGTGATCTGATGTTTTCGTGGCGGCTCGCGATGGCGCCGCCGGAGGTGCTCGATTACGTGGTCGCTCACGAGGTGGCGCATCTGGTGGAGATGAACCATTCACCGCGTTTCTGGGCCGTGGTCGCGCGACTCATGCCGGGGTACGCGGAGCCGCGTTCATGGCTCCGCGCGAACGGGGCGGGGCTCCACCGCTACGACTTCCGGGCGCTGCGCGCGGAACCGGCGATTCCGGCTTGACGCGGCGGGGCCGGGCCGGTTCTCCGGGAGGCACCATGATCGATCGCGAGCGCCTCCACGACCCCGCGCCACCTGCCCATGAACGGGTCTACCGCGCGTTGCGGACGCGGGTGATGTGCGGGCTGGTCGAGCCCGGCGAGGCCTTCACCCTGCGCGGGATCGCCGGCGAGTTCGGGACCTCGATGACACCGGCGCGGGAGGCGGTGCGGCGGCTGGTGGCGGAGGGGGCGCTGAAACTCTCCACGTCGGGCCGGGTCTCGGCACCGGAACTCTCGAACGAGCGGATCGAGGAACTCGCGGCAATCCGGGCCCTCATCGAGCCGGAACTCGCCAGCCGGGCGCTGCCGCGGGCGCATACGGCGCTGACCGACCGGATGCAGGCGATCAACGGCGTGATTGGCGAGATGGTGGTAAAGGGGGATGCCTCCGGTTACGTGCGCTCGAATCTCGAGTTCCACCGCACCCTCTATCTCCGGGCGCAGGCGCCGGCGATGCTGAGCCTGATCGAGACGGTCTGGCTCCAGCTCGGGCCGACGATGCGCTCGCTCTACGCGCGGCTCCAGCGGCGGCAGACGGCCGACATGCACCGCAAGATCATCGCCGCCCTCCGGGCGGGGGACGAGCCGGGATTGCGCCTCGCGGTGCGCGCGGACACGACCCAGGGGCTCAGGATGCTGATGAGTTGAGGGGATTCAGTATCATGCGGCTTCGAGCCGGTCGGATCGGCATCTGGTCATGGTACCCCCGTCCGCGCCTCTCTGGGCCTGGTCCCGGGATCCGGCCGGCGGGTTCATGTGGAGACAGGCGTTCCGCACCCTTCAGATCCGCGCGAGCAGCGCGAGCCAGCCGGAGACGGTGAGGACCGAAAGCGCGGTCGCGAGCAGGACCGCGCTCGCCGCCGCACCCTGGGCGCGATTGTAGAGGCTCGCGAAGACGTAGGCGTTGACACCGGGCGCCATCGCGGCGGTGACCACGGCGGAGCGGACGAAATCGCCCGGCAGCGCGAAAGCGCCATGGGCAAGGCCGAAGGCGATCGCCGGATGCAGGAGGAGCGAGAGCCCCGCCACCATCACCGACTCGCCGAGCGAACTCCTGAGCCCGTAACGGGTGAGGATGCCACCGAGCCCGAAGAGCGCCGCCGGAAGCGCCGAGTCCGCCATCATCTCCACCGCGGATGCGGCCGCCTCCGGCATCCCGAACCCGGTCAGGTTGACGAGGAAGCCGAGGCCGATGCCGATCATCAGCGCGTTGCGGAACATCGCGTTCGCGACCGCCCCCATCGTCGCCGCGAAGCCGCGGCCGTCGGCGCGGACGAACTCCATCGCGGTGATGCCGAGGAGGTAGCAGAGGGGCGAATGCACGGCGATGATCGCGAAGTTCGGCGCCAGCGCGCCCGCGCCATAGGCCCGCTCCATGATCGGCAGCCCGAGGAGGACGGAGTTCGAGAAAAGCGCGCCGAAGCCGACCGCGACCGCCTCGCCCGGACGCCGGCGGAAGATCCGGCGGGCACCGAGAATGCCGAGGGCGAAACAGAGGATGGCCCCGGTATAGAAGGCAGTGAGCAGCCGGATGTCGAACACCGCGCCGAGATCGAGCGTCACCACGCCCCGGAAGAGCAGGCACGGCACCGCGAAGTTCTGGACGAACACCATCAGCCCGTCGACGGCGCTCTGGCGGAAGAGGCCGGTCCGGGTCGCGGCGTAGCCCGCGCCGATCACGAGGAAGACCGGCAGGACGACGCCGACGAGCTTCAGGATCAAGCCGGGAATTCCAGCGCCAGGCCATCGTGGGCGGGAATCACATGCTCCGGTGTCTCTGCCGCGACCGTCCGGTAGTCGAGGTCGTTGTGCATGTTGGTGAGCACGGCGCGTTTCGGCTGCGCCCGCGCGATCCATTCGAGGCTTCGCGCGAGATGAGCGTGCGTCGGATGCGGCCGGTAGCGCAGCGCATCGAGGATCCAGCAGTCAAGGCCGCGGAGCTCGGCCCAGGCGGGTTCCGGGATCGCCGAGACGTCCGGGAGATAGGCGATCCCCCCGATGCGGAAGCCGAGGGCGTGGACACGGCCGTGCTCGACCCGGAACGGCCGCAGCGTCAGGGGTCCGGCCGCGCCCGCGACCGGGAACGGCCCGTCGATCCCGTGGAGATCGAGGATCGGCGGATAGTCACTCCCCTCGCCCTGCACGAAGGCGTAGCCGAAGCGGCTGATGAGCGCGTCCGCGGTCTCGGCATCGGCCCAGACCGGGAGCCGTGCGCGGCGGTTGAAGACGATCACCCGGAGATCGTCGAGCCCGTGGACGTGATCGGCATGCGAATGCGTGTAGACCACCCCGTCGAGATGGCCGATGCCGGCGTCGAGGAGCTGCGCGCGCAGGTCGGGCGCGGTGTCGATCAGCACCCGCGTCGCCCGCTCGCCGTCGATCCGCTCGACGAGGAGCGAGCAGCGCCGCCGCGCGTTCCTCGGGTCCGAAGGGTCGCACCGCCCCCAGTCGCCGCCGATCCGCGGCACTCCCGCCGATGAGCCGCAGCCGAGGATGGTGACGCGCAAGAGAGCCATCAGCCGCCCGCCCCGGCCGCCTTCGCAAAGAGGCGGTCAAAATTCGCGGTGGTGATCGTGGCGAATTCCGCCGGGTCGATCCCGAGGTGGCCGGCCATGATCCGCGCGGTATCGGCGACATAGGCGGGCTCGTTGCGCTTGCCGCGGTGGGGCTGGGGCGCGAGATAGGGGCTGTCGGTCTCGACGAGCAACCGGTCGCGCGGCGCCATGGCGAGGACGGCGCGCAGGTCGCTTGCGCTGCGGAATGTCGCGATCCCGGAGATCGAGAGGTAGAAGCCCAGGGCCAGCATCCGCTCGGCAAGGCGGGCGGACCCGGTGAAACAATGCATGACGCAGGCAAATGCCCCGGCGGCGTGCTCCTCCTCGAGGATGCGGGCAATGGGCTCGTCGGCCTCGCGGGCGTGGATGATGAGCGGCAGGCCGGTGACCCGCGCCGCCTCGCAATGAATACGGAGGCTTTCCTCCTGCGCGGCGGCGGTCTCGGCCGTGTAGTGGAGATCGAGCCCGGTCTCGCCGATGCCGGCCATCTTCGGGTGGCGGGCGATGGCGACCAGTTCCGCGACGGTCGCCATCGGTTCGCTCGCGGCGTTCATCGGGTGGGTGCCGACGGCGTAGAAGATCGGAGCATGCGCCTCGGCGATGGCGCGGACGGCGGGCTCCGCCTTGAGGCGTGTGCAGATCGTGACCATCCGCTCGACGCCGGCCGCCTCGGCCCGGGCAACGAGATCCGCGATCTCGCCCGCGAAATCGGGGAAGTCGAGATGGCAATGGCTGTCGACGAGGGGAGCAGGGGGCATTCCGGTCACTGCCTTCGGGCGCGTTCACGCAGCCGTACGAATGGCTTCGCCGGCAGTAGCGTCGATCTGCAGGAAGGTATCAAGGATGACCTGCGCAGGGTCAAGATGCACCGCGCGAGCGTGTCCGGTCCGGGCGCTGAAGGCCGCGGCGGCATCGGCCCAGAGGCGCCCCTGCCCCGGCCGGAAAGCGAGGCGGGAAAACGCCCGGGCTTCCGCCT
This sequence comes from uncultured Rhodobacterales bacterium, assembly GCA_964391945.1. Lineage (GTDB taxonomy): Bacteria > Pseudomonadota > Alphaproteobacteria > Rhodobacterales > Rhodobacteraceae > Amaricoccus. The sequence continues at coordinate 6,233 of CAYMOD010000127.1, forward strand.
CCGAGACCGGCGTCACCGGCGCCCCTGCCCCGGCGCGGGCAAGGCGGGAGAGGGCGAGTTCGACCGCGTCGAGGATCGGCCCGAGCCGACTCGCGGGCCCGCGAACCGCCGCGGCCGCGAG
>CAYMOD010000128.1:0-6306 GCA_964391945.1 uncultured Rhodobacterales bacterium
AGGGCGCGCACCTCGCCCACCGCGTAACCCGCGGCGAGGATGAGCGGGATGACGAGAAAGAGGAGCGCCGTCAGCACGAGCAGGCTCGCCGAGAAGGTGCGCCCGACCCCGAGCCGCTTCTGGATGTTGAGATGCAGCGGCCAGCTCGCGAAGGTGATGATGGTCGCGGCCAGCACCGGCACCAGAAAGTCGTGGAAGAACCAGACCGAAGCGGCGAGAACGATCACGAGCAGCCAGCGCGCGATCGTGCGGGGCGCGATCAGGGGCGGGCGCGATCGGGCTGCAAGCTCCTCCCGTGGCACTGCCCTCGGAGATTCGGCCCGCTGGCGTGTCTCGACATTCACCCGGGGCGATCCTCCACCGGCAGGCCATTCGTCGGGGAATTCACGCTGGTCTTCCTCCTCGGCCGCGCGATGGCCGTTCCCGTGGCCCGCGCCAGCCCCCGGAAACGGAAATGGGGTCTTTCGCGCCCGGCGTCCAGACACCCTGTCGCATGCGGCACCGGGTCGCACCGGATTAATCATTGGCCGCGCCGGAAAGTTGGAGGCAATCCTCTTGCACAAGGGATTTCCGGGCGCCGCGATACGGATGCCGGAGCGGCGGCCATTCCGGGGGCGGAGTCTCTCGTCCGCTTGGCCGGGCCCGGGGCCGGGAACGGATGGCTGTCGCGGACAGGACCGACGGAGCATCGGGGGCGGGGGCCAGAAGGCGCCCGTTGGCGCCGGCGGCTCATCCTTCCACGAGGGCGGCTGTTCGGAGATCCCTGTGCCGTTCTGCCGGTATCCGGTGCTGGAGCGGTCGAGAGGGTCGGCGAGCCGGAGCCGCCGATCCGCTGCTGCCGCGGATTTCGGCGCAGCAGTCGGGGAGGCAAGGCGGAAGCCTTCCGCGGCTGGGTGGATGAACTCGCCAAGACGCACGGGTTCTGAGGGGTACCCGGGTCCCGCGCGGCAGGTATAGCGGTGGCAGCCTCGCGATTCCCGGGAGAAATGTGTAGCACTGGGGAGAGCGTGGAAAGGATCGGCCAGAGCGATTCCGAAACAGATGGACCCACCTGCTGACCTGGAAATCGCGACCGGTCAGCAAGACAGGGCGCCCGGTCCGATGCCTTGGGATCGGAAAATGCTCCAGGTGGGTTTGACATCCGTCATGCGGATGCCGCACCGGAAGGGACGTATGACTGATCCTGATGTCGAAGATCGTCGAGGGGCAAGAATTGAAGTCTCAACCTGATGCGTCGGAACTGCAGACGATCCTCGACGAGCTTCATGAGGAGCTGAAGCCGCGGTTCGGCGAGGGAGAAGTGGCGGGCTACATTCCACCGCTCGCACGGGTCGATCCGGCGCAATTCGGCATGGCGGTGGCGACGCTCGAGGGCGATGTGCTCGTCGCCGGTGATGCGCATGTGCCGTTCTCGATCCAGAGCATCGCGAAGGTCTTCCTGCTGACCCTCGCGCTCGGCAAGCATGGGGAGGGGCTCTGGTCCCACGTCGGCCGCGAGCCTTCGGGCTCCGCATTCAATTCCATCGTGCAACTCGAGCATGAGCAGGGGTTTCCGCGCAACCCTTTCATCAACGCGGGCGCGATCCTGATGACAGACCTTGTCCTCGCCGGGCATACGCCGCGGGAGGCGATCGGCGAAATGGTCCGTTTCGTGCGGTTCCTGGGGGGCACCGATGACATCGCCATCGACGAGCGGGTTGCCCGCGCGGAGATCGAGACCGGCTTCCGGAATTTCGCGCTCGCCTATTTCCTGCGCGAATACGGCCGGCTGAAACATCCGGTCGATCATGTCCTCGGCGTCTATTTCCACTATTGCGCGCTCGCGATGGATTGTCGCCAGCTCGCGCATGCCGGCCTGTTCCTGGCCGCAGGCGGCGCCGATCCGCTCTCGGGTCAGCGGGTCGTGCCCGAGCCGCGCGCGCGGCGGATCAACGCGCTGATGCTCACCTGCGGTCACTATGACGGTTCCGGCGAGTTTGCGTACCGGGTCGGCCTGCCGGGCAAGAGCGGCGTCGGTGGCGGCATTCTCGCCGTGGCTCCCGGCCGTGCAAGCATCGCCGTATGGTCGCCGGGGCTGAACGCGGCCGGCAACTCGCTTATCGGTTCGCTCGCCCTCGAGCGGTTCGCGCAGCGGACGGGCTGGTCGGTGTTCGGCCCTTAGCGCGCGTTCGAACAGGTGGGCCCCTGCTGACCCGAAAATCGCCGCCAGTCAGCAGAATGGAGCGCCCGGTCCGCTGCAACCGGATTGGAAGGCGCTCTGGCGCCTCGCCATACCGGCCCCGTGGTGCGGAATGCCGTCGAAGGGCAGAAACTCGTGATCATTACCCGATCCCTGATCCTCCGGGTTCATTGCCAGAATGAAGCGGATGCCGGTACGCACCTTTACCTCGGCAGGAGTTCGTTCGACAATCGTGCTCCTGGAGGGCGTCATGTCCGATACCGGGCCCGGCCCCGGGTCTTTTCTGTCACGGTTCTTTCAGCCGGAGTTGCGGGCCTGGCGTGGTCAGCAGAGGCTGGGTGTCGTGTTCTGGGGGTATGGCATCCTCGGCAATGCCGGGCTGATTTTGCTGCATGTCGTGGCGCTGAAACAGGGAGAGCTCGTGCTGGAACAGGCTCTCATCATCATTTCGGCGCTCTATGCGGCGTGGGTTCTGCCCGCGATCTGGCGGTGCTCGGATAACACGATGTCGTTCTGGGGCGTCGTGGCGAAGTGGCTGACGATCGCATGGGCGTTCAACAGCGCGTTCGTTCTCCTTTCGCTGCAGCTGGAATTGCTGATCCGGTATGATGGTGGATAAACCAGCCCCAACCGGAGAGGCGCGACCCTCTGCGTCCGGGAGACTTCGGCGCGTCGTGCTCGATGGCGCGCAGTCGCTGTTTCCGGGCTATTTCGCGCTCGTGATGGCGACGGGAGTGGTGTCGATCGCCTGCGAGTTGCTCGGCTTGCGGCCGATCGCGCTGGTGCTCGTGGCCATCAACTGGGTGGCCTATCCCGTCCTCTGGGGCCTGACCCTGATCCGCGCCCTGCGTTTTCGCGAGTTTCTTCTTCAGGACATCTCGGATCATCAGCGGGCGCCGGGATTCCTCACCCTGGTTGCGGGGACCTGCGTGCTCGGCACGCAGAACATGGTCGTGCTCGGCACGGCCGAGATTGCCGGCCTGCTCTGGTGGCTCGGCCTCGGGCTCTGGTTCGCGGTGATGTACATGTTCTTCACCGCCGTCACGGTCAGGGAGCGAAAACCGACGCTGGAGCACGGCATCAACGGGGCATGGCTCATCGCCGCGGTTTCGACCCAGTCGGTCGTGGTCCTGCGCGGGGTCATCGACATCGGCGCACCGCCGCATGCGGCGATCCAGTTTCAGGTGATCGCCATGTTCATGATCGGCTCGATGCTCTATCTCGGGATCATCCCGCTGATATTCTACCGCCTGACCTTCGTGTCTCTCACCCATGAGGATTTCAGTCCGCCCTACTGGATCAACATGGGGGCGGTGGCGATCTCGGCGCTCGCCGGATCGATCCTGATCCTGCGGGGCGATGTCTGGCCGCTTGTCACCCCGCTTCTGCCTTTTCTGAGAGGTTTCACCTTCTTCTTCTGGGCGGTGGCGAGCTGGTGGATCCCCTTCCTCTTTGCCCTGATGACATGGCGCTACCTGTGGAAGGGCGACAGATTCTGCTACGAGCCTGCGGTCTGGGGAATGGTGTTCCCGCTCGGCATGTACACGACGAGCACTCTCCAGTTCGATCGGGCGATGGGCTACGGTTTTCTTGATCCGGTTCCCGAGGTGCTGGTTTTCGTGGCGCTCGCCGCCTGGATCCTCGCCGCCGCCGGGCTCCTGCGCCGGATCGCCCGGGCGCTGGCCGGACGGTGAGGCGGAGGGATCGACGTCCATGATGGGCTGGCGTTTCAGCGGCGACGCTTCACCTGCGGGATCGTCGTCAACCTCGGGCGTGTCCGGGTCGGCGGATGCTGCGGATGGCCGCCGGAGCGCCGCCACCAGGCGGGGCCGCCGCGCGCCGTCCAGAGCGGCAGGGTGAGGGCGAACCCGGCCGCGAAGCCTCCGGCATGGGCGGCGAAGGCGACGCCGCCACCTTCCGTCCCCATCGAGGCCAGGCTCCCGACGAGCTGGATCGCGAACCAGACCCCGAGCACCAGCCACGCGGGCAGCGCCACCATGGTGACAAAGACGATGACGATTACCAGCACGTCGACGCGCGCGCGGGGATAGAGGAGGAGATAGCCGCCGAGGACGCCCGCGACCGCGCCGGAGGCTCCGACCATCGGCACCGGCGAGGCGGGGTCGAGCCCGATCTGCGCGAAGGCAGCCGCAAGGCCGGCGACGAGGTAGAACAGGAGGAAGCCGAAATGCCCGAATGCCTCCTCCATGTTGTCGCCGAAGATCCACAGGAAGAGCATGTTGCCGGCGAGGTGAAGGAAGCCCGCATGGAGGAACATCGAGGAAAGGAACGTCTCCCAGCCCTCGCCGGCGCCGATCCGGGCAGGGATCAACGCCCAATCGCCCAGCAGCGTGAGAGCGGTGCGCGGATCGCTCAGCATGTCCCAGGTCAGGAGGAATACCGCGACATTCACGGCGATCAGCGCCCGTGTCATCCAGGGCGTACGGCGGGACGGATTGTGGTCGCGGATCGGGATCATTGGCTGATTTCCAGGTGACCGGGAAGGGGATGCATCTCCCAACACCGCAGCGCCGGGCCAAGTTCAGCCCGGCGCCTCAGGTTGCGTGACCGCATGCCATCTCCTGCGGTTCGCGGCAATCAGCTGCTCGCCGAAGCCGTATTGCCGCGCATGCGGACAAACACGTCGTCCCCCCACAGGTAGCGATGCGCGATCGCCATCGCCACGTGACCCAGGATCAGGACAAGCAGCGTCCAGCCGAGCAGTCCATGAAGCGCATTGGCGGGAGCCATCATCCATTCCACTTCACGTCCGGTCTCCGCGACGAGTTCGATGCCGAAGAACGCGATGCCACGCCCGCTGCCATAGGCGCGCAGGAGGGCGATGCCGGGCACGAGCAGCATCAGGGCGTAGAGGGCGGAATGTCCAGCCTGCGCCGCATGGCCGACCGGACCCGGCTCGCGGGGCGGTCGGCTCGGGTTCACGAATGTCCAGATCACGCGGGCAAGGGCGAGCAGGAAGATAAGGAGGCCGGTCGAGGAATGGCTGCCGGCGACAACGCCAACGATCGGGTGCTCATCGAGGATCACCTTGAGAATCATGCCGAGGAACTGCCATGCGAAAAGCGCGGCCATGCCCCAGTGAAGGGCGCGGGTGACGGCGCCGTAGCGCTCCGGAGTGTCATGCAGTTCGAGGGCCATCGGCTGTTGCTCCATTCCACATCAGGTTCATCAACCTTAAATGAATGTTGCAGCGCAGCGTTCAATCGCCGATGCAGGGACAGGCTGTTTCCTAAACAGATCAAATGGGAGGTGAATTCCCGGTCGAAACGCCCGACTCCGGACTGCCCGCAGGATACAGAGGCGCGGATCCGGGTTCAGCCTCCGGCGAAACGGGCGGCGAGGGCGGCGGTGCGCGCGTCGTCGAGCTTGGCGAAGAGCAGGTCGGGTGTGGTGAAACCGTGGCCCGGGCCGAGTTCCCGCAACTCCGCGGCCATGTCATCCGGCCAGCGGGTGTCCTCGATGCCAAGCGCGCGGAGGATCGTCTCGCTCGCATCGGGGATGAACGGGTGCGAGAGGATGCCGTAAAGGCGCGTGAGGTTCAGGGCGAACCGCGTCACCGCCGCGGCGCGGTCGGGATCGGTCCTGATCGCCGCCCAGGGTGCTGCGCGCTGCAGGTATTCGTTGCCCTCGGCCCAGATGCCGCGGAGCTCGGAAGCGGCCTTGCGGAGTTCCATCGCTTCGAGTTGCGCGGTCAGCGCCGCGAGGCGCGCCGCGAGGACTTCGGTCACCGCGGCTTCCTCGGGCCCGTATTCGCCATCCTCGGGCACGCTCTCGCCGAAACGGGAGCGGCAAAACTTGGTGACGCGGCTCACGAAATTGCCGAGCACGTCGGCGAGGTCCTTGTTGACGCCGGCCTGGAAACTCTCCCAGGCAAAGTTGGCGTCACTCCCCTCGGGGACGTTGGCAATCAGCCACCAGCGCCAGTAATCCGCGGGCAGGATGTCGAGGGCCTGATCCATGAAGACGCCACGGCCCTGGCTGGTCGAGAACTTGCCGCCGTCGTAGTTGAGATAGTTGAAGCTCTTGATGTAATCGACGAGTTTCCACTTCTCGCCGGAGCCGAGGATGGTGGCGGGGAAGGAAAGCGTGTGGAAGGGCACGTTGTC
>CAYMOD010000129.1:0-6295 GCA_964391945.1 uncultured Rhodobacterales bacterium
TCGGCGGTTTCGGCAGCCATGTCGCCCAGCTCCTCGCCGAGGAGGGCGTCTTCGATCATGGAATGAAGTTCCGCTCGATGGTGCTTCCCGATATCTTCATCGACCAGGACGCGCCGGCGAAGATGTATGCGAAGGCGGGACTCTCCGCCGAGCGTATCGAGGCGAAGGTGCTCGATCTCCTCGGCGTCTCGCCGATGGCGGCGCGGCGGGCCTGACGGCCCGTGTCCCCCGCGCATCAGAAGGCGCGCGTCAGAAGAACAGCGACGCGAGCATGAACAGGATCGCCGTCATCGCACCGTTGAGGCCGAGAGCGATGCCGGCGAAGGTGCCGGCCTCCTCCGAGACCTGGAAGGCGCGCGCGGTGCCGAGCCCGTGCGAGGCGACGCCGGCCGCGAAGCCGCGCGCCGCGAAATCGTGGATTCGCATGAGATTCATCAGCGGCGTCACCACTACCGCCCCGAGGACCCCGGTCAACACCACCAGCACCGCCGTGAGCGCAGGGATGCCGCCCAGAGGTTCCGCGAGTGCCATCGCGATCGGCGAGGTGACCGATTTCGGCGCGAGCGAGGCGAGGATCTCATGGGGTGCGCCAAGCGCCCAGGCGATGGCGACGGCGGAGGCGACCGCCGTGAGCGACCCCGCGAGCAGCGCCGCCACCATCGGCAAAAGGTTGCGGCGGACCTGCGTCCGGTGGCGCCAGAGCGGGATGGCAAGCGCCACCGTCGCCGGGCCGAGCAGGAAGTGGATGAACTGCGCGCCCGCGAAATAGTCGGGATAGGGGGTTCCCGACACGGCAAGAAGGGCGACGAGCAGCGCGGTCGCGATGATCACCGGGTTGGCGAGCGGGTGGCGGCTGAACCCGCGCGAGATCCGCTCGCCGATCACATAGGCGACGAGCGTCGCCGTCAGCCACAGGAGCGGGGTCTCGGCGAGGTAGACCCAGATCTGGTGGAGTTCCCCGCCTCTCATGGCCGCGCGATCGCGCGGGCGACGGCCCGGAAGACATAGACGGTGACGACGAGCGTGAGCACGGTCGAGCCCGCCACCGCGCCCAGCACCGCGAGCCAGTTCGCGGCGATGAGTTCGATCTGCTGGATGACGCCGACCGCGGCCGGCACGAAGAGCAGCGAGAGGTTCTTCAGGATCGTGTCGGAGACGCGGTCGAGGTCAGCGCCCGCCCGCCCCGCCGCGGCGATGACGCCGAGCATGATCGCCATGCCGAGGACCGGCCCGGGGAAGCTCAGGCCGGAGAGACGCACAAGCGCCTCGCCGGCGAGCTGGCACAGAAAAAGCAGCATCAGGGCTTCGAGCATCGGAACATCCTGAAGAGGCACATCGGGCAGGCGCGTCGTGGCTCAGGTTGCATCCGGCCGCTGACGCAGACTCCGCTGGCGGCGGACGGCATCCTCGAAATCCTCCTCGAGCGCGCGTTCGAGTTCGACGAGGTCCTGCGGGAGGGGCATCCCCATTCCTTTCAGTCCCTCGAGTTGCTCGCGTACCTGCTCCTGCAGCGCATGCGCGTCCTCCGGGCGATCCGCAGCCACATCGAGCAGAAGCGCGATCCGCGCCTTGAACTCTTCCAGAGCCATGGCAGGCCTCCTCACATCCCGTTGCTCGTGATCTACTGATCTAACGTAATGCTTGGGAACATGCGACATTTATGCGAGGGTGCAGCGCACACCAAGGAGGAGCCCATGCCCTTCAAGACCGTGCTGATCGCGATCGGTGCCAGGGACGACGACCGGGAAGTCGAACGGGCGGCGGCGATCGCCGGGGCGCTCGACGCCCATCTTCATGTCCTTGTGATCGGCATCGCGCCGCCGCCGCCTTCCTCGCCTTATGGTATCGTTTCCAATGACGTGTGGGCGAGCGAGATCAGCGAGGGCCAGGAAGCCGCCGATGCCCGCGCCGCCACGATCCTCGCCTATCTCGACGAGCGCGGCGTCTCCGCCTCGGCGGAATCCCATCACATCGACCGCGGCACCATCGCCGCCATTGCCGCGCGTGCGGCGCGCTATGCCGACCTCACCCTTGTCCCGCCGACCGAAAAGGGCAGGGATCCGTTCCAGACCTGGGTGATGGACGGCGCCCTCTTCGAGTCGGGACGGCCGATCCTGCTGATGCCGGAGGGGGAAATACGCTTTCCCGAGGCCGAGACGGTGATGATCGCATGGGACGCGAGTGTGGAGGCCTCGAAGGCGGTGCGCGACGCGCTCGGCCTGTTCAGGCAGGCGCGCGAGGTCCATGCCGTGCTGATCGACCCGGTTCCCTCCTTCGAGGGGCACGGGCCGGAGCCCGGAGCCAATCTCGCCACCTATCTCGGCCGGCACGGGATCAGCCCGACCATTCACCGCCTGCCGCGCGAGGGCCGTGAATGCGCCGATGTCCTCAACCGGTGTGCAGCGGATTTCGGCGCAGACCTGATCGTCATGGGCGGTTTCGGTCATTCGCGGCTGCGCCAGCGGATTTTTGGAGGTACGACTGTTGCGATGATCAGCCGCGCCAGGGTACCCGTCCTGATGGCGCACTGACATTGGACGCCCGCTGACCGTATCGGGGGAGCGGCGGTGGGCCGGGGCCGCGGCAGGGTAGGGAGCCGCGGCCCCGTTCTTGTTGGCGTTGACATCGCAAGCATGTCGTTGATGCTGGTTTTCCTGACGAAGTCGGGAGGCGAGCCATGTCGATCCGCGCGCTGGTGGTCGAGAAGGACGAGGACGGCACGACCCGGGCGGGCGTGCGCTCCATCGAGACGGGCGATCTGCCCGCGGCCGATGTCACCGTCGCGGTCGAGTATTCCACCGTCAACTACAAGGACGGCCTCGTCATCGGGCCAGGCGCGGGCCTCGTCAAACGCTATCCGCATGTGCCGGGGATCGATTTCGCCGGCATCGTCGAGGAGAGCCGCGATCCCCGCTGGAAGCCCGGCGACAGGGTGGTGCTGACCGGCTGGCGCGTCGGCGAGGCGCATTGGGGCGGCTATGCGCAGAAGGCGCGGGTGCGCGGCGACTGGCTGGTGGCGCTGCCCGAAGGGCTGACCACGCGTCAGGCGATGGCGGTGGGCACCGCCGGCTTCACCGCGATGCTGGCGGTCGAGGCGCTGGAGGCGCACGGCCTCCGGCCAGGGCATGGCCCCGTGCTCGTCACCGGCGCCGCGGGCGGCGTCGGCTCGGTTGCGGTGGCGCTCCTCGCCGCCCTCGGCCACGAGGTCGCCGCCGTCACCGGCCGGCCGGAGCAGGAGGCCTACCTCCGCGACCTCGGGGCGAGGACGATCGTTCCGCGCGGGAGCCTCGCCGAGCCGACGGAACGCCCGATGGAGAGCGAGACCTGGACCGGCTGCGTCGATGCGGTGGGCGGCGCCGTGCTTGCGCGGGTGACGAAGCAGCTCAAATACCGCGGCGCCGTCGCGGCAGTCGGCAATGCCGGCGGCGCCGACGTGGTGCTCAGCATCATTCCGTTCCTGCTGCGCGGCATCAACCTCCTCGGCATCGACAGCGTGCTCCAGCCCCATGACGCGCGGGTGCGGGCCTGGGCGCGGATCGTGGAACTGCTCGACCTCGCCAGGCTCGACACGATGATCGTCGAAGCCGGCCTCGAGGATCTGCCCGAGATCGGCCGCTCGATCCTGAAGGGCGGCGTCCGCGGCCGGGTGGTGGTCGACGTCAACCGCTAGAGCATATTCGGCGAACCGGTGTTCGCCGAATATGCTCCATGGCATTGAGTGCTCGCGTTTTCGAACCGCGAAAGCGGTATCCGCTTTCGCTGAAAACGCTCTGACGGGTATCGGCGGGAGCGTGGGCGGCGGCAGTCTCACCACAGGTAGCGCCGCAACCCCGCGAGGCCGCGCCGCGCGTAGAGCATCACGAAGATCAGGACCGAGCCGAAGATCACCAGCCGCCACGGGCCGATGCCGCGGAAATACTCCTGGAACCCGGTCAGCATGAAGCTCGCGAAGAGCGCGCCCCAGAGGGTGCCGCGGCCGCCGACATAGGTGATCGCGAGGATCTCGACCGTCCGGTAGATGCCGAACTCCTCGGGCACGGGCGAGAGGATCCCGAGGTAATGGGCGTAGAACGCGCCCATCACGCCGGCGAAGAAGCTGGCGATGGTGAAGTTCATCAGCTTGTATTTCGTGGTGTTGAGCCCGAGGCTCTGGGTGGCGAGCTGGTCCTCGCGCAGCGCCTCGAAGGCGAGGCCGTAGCGCGAGCGCACGAGCCAGGTCATCAGCCCCATGATGACAGCGCCGATCACCACCAGCAGGTAGTAATAGGTGAGGATGTTGCCGCGCCCGAAGTCGATGCCGAAGAGGTCCGGCAACGGCGCCACCGAGAGCCCGAGCATCCCGCGCGTGTATTCGGGGGCGTTGGAGATCGAGAAGCGGATCGCCTCGCCGATGAAGAAGGTCGTGAGCGCGATGTAGAGGCCGCGGAGTCTCAGCGTGACCAGCCCGACGAGGAGGCCGAGGAAGGCGGTGGTGACCCCGCCGAGGAAGAGCCCCAGCCATGGCGAGATCCCGTAATGGAAATGGCCGAGCGCCGAGGTATAGGCGCCGAGGGCGAGAAAGCCCGCGTAGCCGAAGTTGATGAGCCCGGCATAGCCGATCATCAGGTCGTAGATCGCCGCCATCAGGCCGAGCATCAGCGCCGAGATGAAGATCCGGGTGATATAGGGGCTGTCGATCAGCGGCGGGGCGAGGAGGAGGAGCGCGAGCAGCACCGCGACCTTGAGGATCCGTGCCGGGCGGCTTCGCCACAGCACCGCCAGGCCGCCGGTCCCGGTCACCGATGCGCTGCTCATGCCCGGTCCACTTTGGCCGAGGAGAAGAGGCCGCTCGGGCGCACGATCAGGATCAGGACGACGAGGGCCGCGACGACGACGTTCTGCCAGCCCGACGACATGAAGAAGAGCGAATAGGCCTCGATGATGCCGAGGAGGAAGGCGGCGAGGATCGCGCCCGGCACATTGCCGAGGCCCCCGAGGATGACGACCGCGATCGACTTGATCACAGGCTGGGTGCCGACGGTCGGAAAGGCGGGATAGATCGAGATCAGGAGCGCGCCGGCGAGGCCGGCAAGCCCGGCGCCGATCCCGAACGTGCAGGTGTAGACCCGCCGGATGTCGATGCCGAGGGTCTGGGCCGCCTCCGGGTGCTGCGATGTCGCGCGGATCGCCTTGCCGACGCTCGAGAAGCGGATGAAGGCCCAGACCGCGAGCCCGACGATGGCGGCGACCACGACGATCATCAGCCGCTCGTAGGTGACGATGACCGAGCCGAGGACGAGGCTGCCGTCGATGAGGCTGGTCACGCCGCGCCGCTCGCTCCCGAAGACGATGAGGGCAAGGTTCTGCAGGACGACGAGCAGGCCGATGGTGAGCACGAAGGCGTCGAGCAGCCAGTCGCGCCCGGCGCGCCTGCGCAGCGTCTGGATCAGCGTGCGCTCGATGATCATGCCGACGACGAAGACGACCGCCGCCGCCGCGAGCACCCCGAGCGGCCAGGGCAGGCCGAGGATCGCGACCACGAAGAACATCACGTAGATGCCGATCATGAACAGCTCGCCGTGGGCGAAGTTCTTCACGCCCATGATCCCGAAGATCAGCGACAGGCCCGAGGCCATCAGCGCGTACATGGAACCCCGGACGATACCCTGGATCAGGACCTCGCTCAGGATCGCGGGTTCGAGGAGCAGGCTGTAATCCATGTCAGAGCCACTCCCGGACGATATCGCCCAGACGCGCCGCGAAGGCGTCGCGCGGACCCTCATGGCGGTTCTCGCCCAGAGCGAGCGAATAGACGTAGTCGGCGATCGAGATCGACTTCTTCACGTTCTGGTCGACGATGAGGATGGTGTAACCCTCCTCCTTGAGGCGCGTGATCTCGTCGTAGACCGCATCGACGAGTTTCGGCATCAGCCCGACCGAGGGCTCGTCGAGGAGGAGCGTGTGCGGGCGCGTCATCGTCAGGCGGGCGATCTCGAGCATCCGCTGCTCGCCGCCCGAGAGGACGCCGGCGGGAAACCGGCGCTTCTCCCTGAGGCGCGGGAAACGCTGATAGAGGATCTCGAAGGCTTCGGCCATGCGCGCGCGGTCGCCGCGCATGATCCAGCCGCCGAGTTCGAGATTCTCCTCGACCGTCATCCGCGGGAAGATGCTGTGGCCCTGGATCAGATAGGCGATGCCGTGGCGCAGCATGTCCTTCGGATCGAGCCCGACCAGCGACTTGCCGTCATGGGTGATCCCGCCCCGCCGCGGCTTGAGATAGCCGTAGATCGTCTTGAGCAGGGTCGACTTGCCGGCG
>CAYMOD010000130.1:0-4245 GCA_964391945.1 uncultured Rhodobacterales bacterium
CAGATGCCTTGCAATCCGCGATCGCTCGGGTCCAGGACGCGATCCGGCAGTTCACCAACGGCGATCCCGAGACCTATAAAGCCTGCTGGTCAGAGACCGCCGATGTCACCATCTTTGGGGGATGGGGAGCATACGAACGCGGCTGGGCAGAGGTCGAGCAGCGCCTGGAGTGGGCCGCCAAGCGCTGGCGTGGCGGCCTAACTGAGTTCGATCTTCTCGCGGCGGGTGCAAGCGGCGCCCTCGCGTACACCATCTGGATCGAGAGCGGCAGCGCGCGCTTGGCGGGAGACGATGAGTACCGGCGGATCGTGCTGCGAGTCACCCACCTCTATCGGCAGGAAGGTGACGGCTGGAGAATCGTCCACCGGCATGCCGACGCGCTGAACGAGATGACTCCGGTGGCGGCAATACTGTTCAACGCGGGCCGGCCAGCCGACGGCTGAGATGCGTTCAACCGCAAGGACTTGTCGTCAGGTGAGGTCAGTCATCCCCGTCGCGTAATGTCCAACTGAGTCTCGACGTTCCGGCAATTGGTTGACCCAGGTGCACACCCGGATGGGAACGCTATGAGAAGAATCGTTGTCCGCAAAGGAGCCGCGATGGGTGGGGTCCCTGCCATGGTTGCGGGTCGGCGGTACGAGAAGGTGGTAATCGTGGGTGCGAGCCTCGCCGGGTTGTTCGCCGCCGCGGCGTCGGCCGGCTCGGGCCGTAAGGTGACGGTGGTCGAACGCGACGAGCTGCCCCGCACCGCCGAGCCGCGACCCGGCGTACCCCAAGGACACCAGCCTCACGTGTTGCTCTATCGAGGTCTATTAGCTCTCGAGGAGTTGCTTCCGGGCATCCAGGAACAGTTGCGTGCGGCTGGCGCGGTGGCGTTCGACACCGGGGATCTGGCTTGGCTGGCTGAAAGTGGTGATTCCTGGTCGGTCACCACCACCAACGGGGTGTTCGACGCCGACTTGGTGGTCGACGCCTCGGGCCGAGGGTCGCGGCTGCCCGCCTGGCTTGCCGAGTGCGGCGTCGGACCCGTCGCGGTGTCGGAGGTGGATGCCAGAGTCGGATACGCTTCCCGCTTGTACGCCATCCCGCCGGGTGTGGTGCAACTCGCAGGAGTGGTCGTCCTGCAGACTCCGCAAACCCCGATCGGCGGACTGGCCCTGCCGGTAGAGGGGAACAGGTGGATCGTCGCGGCGGTCGGCTCGGGCGAGCGGCGACCTCCGCGAGACGCCGCCGGATACGAGGCGTTCTTTCGGGACTTGCCCGATCCGATTCTTGCGGAGTTGGTCGCGTGTGGCACGCCAATCGGGGAGGTCCACGTGCATCGACAAACTGCGAACCGGCGGCACCATTACGAACGGATCGGCGATTGGCCGCCAGGGTTGCTCGTCCTTGGCGACGCCTTCTGTGTCTTCGATCCCGTGTATGGCCAAGGTATTGCGGTCGCGGCGTGCGAAGCCCTGCTCATGCGACGCGCTCTGGCTTCCGGGATGCATCCCGGCAACGAGCGAGCGCTGCTGCGTGCGTTCAGCGGCGTGGTGGCACTGCCCTGGGCCATCGCCTCGGCGGAGGATCTGCGCCTTCCGACGAGCACCGGCACGCAGACGCTATTGCAGCGCATGATGGGTGCCTGGACTCGTGAGCTTGGCAGACTGTCGGCGCACGGTCATGAGCGTGCGCAGTCGTCGCTAGCGCGCGTCTATCACCTGATCGCTTCGCCCAGGCTGCTCTACCACCCCGCGCTCTTCGCCGCGGCGCTGCGCGCTCGGATCCGCGGCTATGGACCGCCTGTTCCGCGACCGACGGTCATGTCGACATTACGGTGCTGACGGCCTATGTCGTTCAAGCATCGGATGATGAGGCGCGGCAACGCCATCGGCGTCTGGATCCACACCGGAGGCCACCATCGAGATCGGGACGACAACGCAGCAGGTGCGGGGTGAAATCCTCGACGACGCCGAACGTGACCGCGTCTGGAGCGAAGTCGTCCTGGCGCAGGTGCCGGCGGTCGCGAAGTACGCTCAGAAAGCCGGGCGTACCATCCCCATCGCTCGGCTCACGCCCGTCGACGCCGTCTGAGTCGCCTTAGAGTCGACGCCATGGCCGTCTGCTCGTCAAGACTTGTGGTCAGGAGAGGTCCGTCAACCCGGTGGCTCCGGGCGGATCGTTTCGGTCAGAGCGGCACCAGGTCCACCGACCCGTTCTTGAATAGGATGGCGGCGCCCTCCGGGAACTTCAGATTCTTGCTCCGCAGCATGCCGGGCGCAACGATCAGGCCTTCGAACTTTTCGAGATTGTCGATGACGCCGTGCAGGGCCTTGTGCGCGTCGGGGATCATGTCGATCAGTGCGCGGTGATCGCCGCCGAGGTAGAGCGGGAGCCAATGGTGCAGATCGCCCTGCGCCTCCGCGCCCTTCAAGAAGTACGCCCGGTAGTTGAAGGCACGCAATTGATCCGTGCCCTTGATGTACGAGACCGGGTGCGACAGCATCTCGTTCACGATCAGGCGCGCCTGGCCGGTCGGGTTCCTCACCCCTTCGGCCTTGAACGCCTTGGCGAACGCGCGCTCGATGGTTTTCCGCTGAGCGTCCTTGACGAAGTGGCCGATGGTGACGTCGGTCTTGACGATGCCTTTGAGCGGCACCACGTCGAGCATCTCGTTGCCGTAGTTGAGGATCGCCTCGTCCCTCACCTTCTGGAATGCCTGCTGCTTCGTCTTGTCCCAGCTCTTGATCAGCTGCTCCGCTTTCTCGGCGCGGGTCCATTCGCCTGCAACGAATTTGCCGGTCGGCATGCCATCGGCGTCGAATTCGACCCGCAGGGGGTCGGCCTTCTTCGTGCTCACGCGGCGCAGATAGAACTGCTTGTCCGAACCTTTGGGCGAGCGGACATAGTAGTAGTCCTTGCTCGGCGGCGGCGGGTACTTCGCTTGCTTCAACTCCTTGGCGGTAACGTTGCCGCGCTTGGCGATGAAGTCCTCGCCCCGCTCCAACACCACGCGGTCGACGACATCCTTGTGGTGCGCATACTCGTTCTCGAGGAACTGGATGTCTTCGCGCAGCGCCGAGTCGGCCTGAGCCGAGAGCGTCCCTTTGCCGAGGCGCGCCCGCCTGGCGTCGATGATCTCGGGGAGCTTCTGCAGCTCGTGCCAGGAGTTGTACGCTTCGGAGCCCGGCGGGAACGGCGACGAACCGCGACCGCCGAAGGCCTTTTTGAGGTCGTCCCAAAGGCGCCGAATCTTGCCGACGGCGCCGTTGTAGCGCTCGAGCAGCTTGACGGTGTCCGCGTGAAGGAGGACGTCTGCGACCGTGGCCTCGATGCCGACCTTGATGCCGGTGACGTGGACGTGCTTCGTCACATCGTCGACGCGGTAGTGGACGCGGATTTCGTTCTTCAGCCCGGCTTCGATTTCGACGGTCGTGCCCATGCGCTTGGCCAGACTCTCCAGGGTGGCGCTGCCGAGCGCGCCGGCGTGCGCGCCGCTGGTCACGGCGGCCTCAATGCTGGCAGCCTCCTTGACGATGCGGTCGCCAAGCGAATATTTGAGTCCCCCCTTGCGCCCCACCTGGTTGAGGACCTCGCTCAACTCGCGGGTCTCAGCCGAGATCCTCCCGGCCTCCTGAAGCCGCGCCAAGTCGCGCAGCCGTTTGGCCTGGCGCAGGATGCCTACGAGCTGTGCGGCGTCGACGCCTGCCGCGACGCAGTCGACGACGACCCAGACGAACGAGGGGTCGTCGGCCGACAGGGACAGACGGGGGTCGAGGCTGCTCTTCCCTGCCGCCTTGCCGGTCCGGTACTTGTCGATGCCCTCATAGATCGCGGCCGCGTCGAGCAGCAGCACGCCGAGCGCGGCTAAGCTCCCGCCACCTGTCGGTGCTGCCGCCAGCATCGACAGCGCGAGGATGAACGTGCCCTTAATAACCGCCTTCCAGGTGGCCATGTCGGCGCGGTACTGAGTCCTCTCGTTGAGCATCACGTCGCGCCATGATCCCGGCACGATCTTGAGGTTGAGCTTGGCGAGCTGCCCAGCCTTGGGCAGGTCATAGACGGTGAACTTCTTGTCGTCGACGGCCCGCCGGGCCGTGCCGATGTTTGAGGCGATCTCCTGGGTTTGGCTGTAAAGGAGGATGCTGGCGGCGTGCCGATTGCCGGCGGCGATTGTGTCGAATTCGGTGCCGCGCTTGGGGTCGCGAAAACGGGCGAGGATGGGATGCATCTCGACGGCCTCGTCCCAGGCGGCGTCGAGGT
>CAYMOD010000130.1:4345-6233 GCA_964391945.1 uncultured Rhodobacterales bacterium
CCCGCGGCGAGGGTTCTTTTCTCCAGCGCCGGGCCCCACTCCATGCCGTAGCGCGCGACCTCGGCCTTCAGCTGGGCCTCGCTGGCCTTCAGCATCTCCTTCATCACGTCGAGGCCGACCTTTTCGTACTGGACCTCCGTGTTCATGATGTCCCGCTTGAGTTGGCCGATTACGACCTGCGCGGCGGTGAGCTTCTTCGCACGGGGTGAGTTGCGATCGATCGGAGAGCTCGCGGAGCTCAGGGTCTTGCGGAACCAGTATTCGATGGAGGCCAGCGGCCAGGTCCCGCTCGTGCCGGCCCGGAAGTCCACGCCCTCGGTCATGATCAGGCGCTCGAACATCGCGCGCATGGCGACGGGGTCGTCCGGGAGCTGCTTCTCGAAGTCCAGCTCGCTCAGGACGTTCAACTTGTCAGGGAGCTTGGCGCCCCGCTCGAAGCGGGCCCACTCCACGTCATGCAGCGCCCTGTCGAGGGCGGCGCGATCGCCGGTCGATCCGCCGGGGTCTCGCTCTTCGGCTGCCGCGTACTCGCGCCGGAGACGCTCCTCTTGCTTTGCCAACTCCGCGTCAGACATCGCGTCGACGGTGGCGCCCGGGTCGGCGATCTGCTGCTTGTCGCGCATGGCACCGGCCAGTTCGGCGCCGCTGGCCGCGCGCGCTTGCAGCTTGTGCGTGAACTGCTTGAGCAGCGCTCCCTGGCGGAGCACTTCGACCTCGATGACCCACTGCCCGGGGGTGTCGATGGTAAAGGAGAAGGCGCCACGCGGTGAACCAGCTGGCGACCATGTCGCGGAGCCCGACTGCACAGGCACCTCCACGACTTTGGTTTCGCGCCAGGCCTGCCAACGCAACGTGATACCGCCGGACACCTTGGGCGGCGGAGTGAGCATGCTGTCCGGCGCCATAGTGACGTCGACTCGACGCATCCAGGCGGCGTCGACGAGGACCGGGTCCTGCGAAGCGCGGAGCACCTTGTCAGGCGTGAGCTGCGTCAGGAAACCGACCATGTCGGCGTGGAGCCGGGACTCCGGCACCGGCACGGCGGTGCCGGAAAGCGCAGTGAGGACCTGCTTCACCCCCTCGTCCGAGAGCCGGTGATGGAAGAGCTGCGCGAGGTCGTCGTCCGCGGCGGGCTTGCGGAGGCGCGCGCGGAGGATCTCGCGATCGGGGGAGGCCATCGAGCGGAAGAGCTCCATGAGATCCTCGCGGCGCTGCTTTTGGGCGCGGTGGTCCTCAGCTGTCACGTTGCGCTGAAGGACCTGGCGGATCAGGTCCTCGAGACCGACGCGCTGGACTTTCGCCTTGGCGGTCGGCTTGGCGTCCGTCGGGCTCGTTACCTTGCGCGCAATGAGCGCGCCCGTCCATCCCGGTGCGCCGTGGTGGTTCCTAGCCTCGACCTCCGGGGCATTCGAGGGGGAGGAGAGTGGGGCGGCGAAACCTGACACGAGCCCGGCGACGGCGCGGTTCCCGGCGCTGGCCTGAAGGGTCAGGAGCGGATGCAGTGCGCGCGTGCGCTGGGCGCGGTCGTCGCGGGCCCGCCGCATTTCCGTTGCCGTACCGGTGCGTTCTTGCATAGGACTTACCCAACCGGACGCTTCGGTCCCTCCGTTTCGAGCGTGGCAGGTTTCCCTGGTGAAGGAAAGCTGCGGGCACCTAGTCGGCACCAAAGGGCAGGGGGCCGTCAGCGTCGACCGCACACCCTGTTCGACGTGGTCCTCTCGCGCGACGCGGTGATCCGGCATCGCAGCGTGGAATCACCGTATTAGTGGCTGGGGTCGTGCTCGTCGAAGGTCTGCGGGATCCGGGCGAGGTCTTCGCGCAGTTGATGCCAGCGGGAGTTGCCGATCTCGTCGATGAGGCGCTTCTCCATCTCCGGCACCAGTCCTCG
>CAYMOD010000131.1:0-6200 GCA_964391945.1 uncultured Rhodobacterales bacterium
GCGAATGGATGAAGCCGAGGTCAAGCATCTGGTCCGCCTCGTCGAGCACCAGCACTTCAATGCCCCCGAGCGTCAGCGCCCCGCGGTCGAGAAGGTCGATGAGCCGCCCTGGCGTCGCGACGAGGACGTGGCGGCCCTTCGCGCTCTCGCGGATGTGGCGGTTGATCGGCACGCCGCCGAAGATGGTGCTGACGGTGATCGGCTCGCCCTGGGCATAGGCGCGGAAGGACGCGGCGATCTGGCTCGCGAGTTCGCGGGTGGGAGCGAGGACGAGGACGCGCGCGCTCTTTTGTGGCGCCGGGCGCGGGTTGCGCACCAGCCGGTCGAGGATCGGCAGCGCGAAGGCCGCGGTCTTGCCGGTCCCGGTCTGGGCGATGCCGAGGAGGTCGCGCCCTGCGAGCACGTGCGGAATCGCCTGTTCCTGGATCGGCGTCGGGCGGTGGTAGCCGCGGGCGGCCGGCGCCTTGGCGATCGCCGGTGCGAGGCCGAGGGCGGAGAAGTCGGTCATGGATATCTGTCCTGCAATGCGGACGGCCGCCATCATCCCGCGCGTTGGCGGGATCGGGGGCCTCAGGTGAAAACGGCCCGCGTGAATCAGGACGTAGGGGAAGGCGCATCCGGGGAGCGGGGTCACCTGCATTCGTCGCAGTCGTTTCACGTCCCTCCGCCCCGGCGCCAAGCGCCGATGCCTCGCCGAAGTGGGCGCTCGGACGGGGGAAGTCAAGACCCGATGTCAGGCCGTCCCGCGCCGGACCGCGGATCCGGTACGGCGGCCGTGACCGGCGCTTTCCGTCTCGAGTCCGCCTTGTTTTCCGACCGCGGGATCACGTCCATGAGGCTTGCGTCCGGCATGGGCAAGCAGGTCCTGCTCGAACCGCAAGATGCTGTCGCCATTCAGCTCCCAGCCATCCCCGGCGCTCAACACAAGGACGTTCGCCGAGAGATCCGCAAACCGCTTCGCGAGTTCTCGCGCCACCCGATTGGTGTCGCGGCTCATCGTTTCGAGGTCGGCGGCCGACAGGGTCGGAAAGTTGTTGGTCCTGAATCCCGGCATCGCTTCCCGGCGCTTGAGGATGTTCCTCACGACCGTCCCGGTCTCTTCGGCAAGGAGGAAGACGTAGTTCCGCGATCGGACGAGGTTCTCCGCGTTCCTGTCGCCCTCGCGCAGCATCTCGAGGAGCACGCTGCCGAAGTTGTGGCACAATCCGTCGTGGACGAAGAATCCCTTCGGGTACTCCTGCGACACCATCGCCAGATCGGCGTTCAGCACCGAGAGCAGATAGGCGGCCCGCGCCGAGCGCGCGGCAAGATACCTCGTCTGCGCGAAGGTCTCGCACAGACGCCGGTAAGCAAGCCGCTCATGGAACGCCTGCCGCTCCGGCGGCGCCATGAACGCCTCATCCAGAAAGAAGCTGAGGTCCTCCTGGAAGTACCGGCGATCCCGAAGCGCGGGCTCCGTCCGGCGCAGCGTCTCGGTCTTGCCCACGCCGGAGGGGCCCATCAGCTCGATGACGAGTCCCGACGAACGAAGCGGCTTGGCCGGCTGATGCGGATGACATCGCCATGAGCCCGGCGCGCCGCTTTCAGCGGCAGCGGACGCCGCCGAAACTGTCGGTGGTGCAGCGCTGGAGCCGAGGCGCGCGTGGCGGCGTGCCATAGGGGTTGGTGCCGGTGGCACGCGGCGGACGCACCCGGATGTTGCCGAAGGTATCCTGCTCGGACGGGGCGATATAGGCAGGCGGCCGCCGCGCTGGCGGTACCGCGAGCGGCGCCTCCTCCCGGGCCCGGGGCGCCGGCACGCTGCGGCAGACGACGTTGCCGAGCCGGTCGGTCCGGCAATCGGTCTGCGCCTGCGCAATGTGGGGCGCGATGACGAGCAGGGCGGCAAGAAACAGGAACCGGACCATTCATCCCAGATGGCGCCCGCCGCCCGGAACGGCAAGGAGGACGCTCAGTCGGAGCGCCGGATCGGGATCACTGCGCGCTCGATTCCGGTGCTGCGGTCGAGGAGCCGGATCCGCTGGGTGCCCGCTTCATCGGTGGTGACGAGCGCGATCCAGTCGCGGCCGAAGGTGACCGCTCCCGCCCGCTCGCCCGCCGGCACGCGCACGTTCTCCGGCACGGGGGGCGGTGTGCCGAGAGGGGCAAGGCGGATGACGAGGAGGGTGGTGATGATCACGACGCCCGCGATCAGGACGAGCAGCAATGCATTGACCAACCATCGCAACTGGCGGAGCCGCGGCGGTTCGGGTAAGTCCTCGGCGCCGTTCGTTTCGGGATCGCTCTTCACCATGTCGGATCCCCGCATCATCAAGATCGTGCTGGGCACGGCGCCCGGCGGCCGCCTCGATAGGGCATTGGCGGCGGCGGTGCCAGAGGGGCTCGGCCTCTCGCGCTCGCGCATCCGTACGCTGATCGAGGCGGGCGCGGTGACGCGGGGAGACAGCATGCTCACCGACCCGGCGGCAAAGCCGGTGCCGGGCGGCCGGCTCGTGATCCGCCTGCCCGAGGCCCCGCCTACCGAGGCCGCGCCCGAGGCGATCCCGCTTGCCGTGATCCACGAGGACGAGCACATCCTCGTTATCGACAAGCCCGCCGGCCTCGTGGTCCATCCCGCGCCGGGCGCGGAGCGCGGCACCCTCGTCAACGCGCTGCTCCACCGTTACGGCGCGGCGCTCGCGGGTGTGGGAGACGCGCGCCGGCCGGGTATCGTCCACCGCATCGACAAGGATACCTCGGGGCTCCTCGTCGTCGCGAGGACGGCGGCGGCGCATGCCGCCCTCTCGGCCGCCTTCAAGGCGCACGAGGTCGACCGGGAGTATCTCGCGATCGTCTGGGGCGCGCCCGACGCGGCCGAGCCCCGCCTCGCCGGATTGCCGGGCGTCGCCTGGGAAGCGGGCGGTACCCTCCGGATCGAGGGGGCGATCGCCCGCCATCCGGCCGATCGCAAGCGGATGGCGGTGGGCAGCGGCGGCCGCCATGCGGTGACGCGGGTGCGGGTGCTAGAGCGCTTCGGCCGGATGGCGGCGCTTGTCGCCTGCCGGCTCGAAACCGGCCGCACCCACCAGATCCGGGTGCACCTCGCCCATATCGGCCATCCGCTGGTCGGCGATCCGGTTTACGGCCGCCGTCGCAGCCTGCCTGCCAACACTCCGCCGGAGGTCGCTGCGGTGCTGCACGGATTTCCCCGCCAGGCGCTCCACGCGGCGCGCCTCGGCTTCCATCATCCGGATTCCGGCGCCGACATGGTATGGGAAGCGCCGCCGCCAGAGGACCTCACAAGGTTGTCAAGGGTTTTGAGCAACCATTCCCCATAAACTGAGTTATAATGGTTCTAAAGAAGGCAAGCTGAAGCGGCCCTTCGAGCGAATGAACGGAGGCAGATCAATGTCAAACTTCAACAGACTTCCGGCACCCTCCCCAGAGCAGGGCCTCTCGCGTTACCTGTCGGAGATTCGCAAGTTTCCGATGCTGGAGCCCGAGCAGGAATACATGCTCGCGCGTGCCTGGGTGGAGCACGGCGACACCGACGCGGCGCATCAGCTGGTGACGAGCCACCTGCGCCTCGCGGCCAAGATCGCCATGGGCTACCGCGGCTATGGGCTCCCGACGGCGGAGGTGATCTCGGAAGCGAACGTCGGACTCATGCAGGCTGTCAGGCGTTTCGATCCGGAAAAGGGCTTCCGCCTTGCCACGTATGCGATGTGGTGGATCCGGGCCTCGATCCAGGAATACATCCTGCGCTCATGGAGTCTCGTGAAGATGGGGACCACAGCGGCGCAGAAGAAGCTCTTCTTCAATCTGAGGAAGGCGAAGAACAAGATCGGCGCCATCGAGGAGGGAGAGCTCCGGCCGGAGAACGTGGCAAGGATCGCCACCGAGCTCAACGTCACCGAGCAGGAGGTGATCTCCATGAACCGCCGCCTCTCGGGTGGCGATGCCTCGCTCAATGCGCAGGTCAGGGGCGACGGCGAGAGCACGGCGGAGTGGCAGGACTGGCTCGAGGACGAGGAGGCCGACCAGGCCACGGCCTACGCCGAGCGCGACGAGATCGAGGGACGGCGCGAGCTTCTGCTGGAGGCGATGCAGGGCCTCAACGATCGCGAGCGGCACATCCTGACGGAGCGTCGGCTCAAGGACGAGCCGGTGACGCTCGAGAATCTGAGCCAAGTCTACAACGTCAGTCGCGAGCGCATCCGTCAGATCGAGGTCCGGGCCTTCGAGAAGATCCAGAAGAAGATGCGCGAGCTCGCAGCCGAACGCGGCATGGTGCCAACGCTCGGCTGAGGCACCGGCCACGCACCGCACTCCGCGAGCAGATTCATGCCTGCGCTCCCTGCATTCAGATGCGCGGAGCGTGCGGTCCGGTTTCTTAGTACCACCGTACTCGGATCCCGCAGCGGTGGCTCTTGGCGCGTGGCGGCCAGAACGTTTTCCGATCCGCTTGCACCGGACCGGGCGCTCCGTCTTGCTCACTGGTCGCGATTTCCGGGTCAGCAAGTGGATCCACCGGCTTCGAAAACGCTCCAGGCGGCAGCTGCCCCTTCTTCAGCAGCCTGCTAATTCTCGGTGAATGCTTCCGGCCGCACCTGCCGCGCCACATGGTCGATTACGGCATTGACGAACTTCTGCTCGCGTCCTTCCGGAAAGAAGGCCCGCGCCACTGCCACATACTCGGCGATTGCCGCCTTCGGCGGCGTCTCCATCGCCACGAGTTCCGCCCCTGCCGCACGGAAGAGAGCCCTGAGCGTCGGATCGATCCGCGCGATCGGCCACCGGGCCACCAGCGCCCGGTCGGTCAGTTGGTCTATCTGCGCCTGATGGTTCACCGCCTCGTGGATCACCGTGCGGAAATGGTCGAGATCGGGGTCGCCATAGCTTTCGCCGTCGATATCGAGGCCGAGCCGGTGCGTCTCGAATTCCTCGCGCACCTGGTCGAGCGGTGCGCCGGACGCCTCCATCTGGAAGAGCGCCTGAACGGCATGAAGCCGCGCGGCGCTGCGCCGGGCGCGGCGCACAGCAAGGCTCGGCCGTGCCATGTCAGGCCTCCCGCGTCCTGGGGCTGCCGGCGAGCCGGAAGCCCTCGTCCGGGGAGCCGCCGGCGGGTGGCACGAACCGGCGGGCAAGCGCGACGAGATGGAGTGCCGCCTCGGCCGCGCCGCCGCCCTTGTTCAGCCGGCCGGGATCGGCGCGCACTTCCGCCTGGCACCGGTTCTCGACCGTCAGGATGCCGTTGCCGATCGCGATCCCTTCAAGTCCGAGCAGCGTAAGTCCGCGCGAACTGTCGTTGCAGACTGTTTCATAATGCGTGGTTTCGCCGCGGATCACGCAGCCGAGCGCCACGAATCCGTCATAGGCGCCGGCGCGGGCGGCGAGACGGACCGCCGTCGGGATCTCGAGCGCGCCCGGCACCTCGATCGTCTCGTGGCGCGAACCCGCAGCTTCGATGGCCGTGCGTGCGCCGGCGAGCAGCATGTCGGCGATGCCGCGGTAGAAGGGCGCGGCCACCAGGAGAAGGGATGCCGGCCGGTCGAGGACCGGAGGCGGAAGCGGTTCGTCGGACGGCGCGGCCATGTCAGCTTTCCTTCCCGGGCGCCCGGATTTCGCGGGTGCCGACAATGTTCAGCCCGTACCCCTCAAGGCCGACCACTTTGAGCGAAGATGTATTTGTCAGGATCAGGAGGTCGTGCAGCCCCAGTGCAGACAGGATCTGCGCCCCGATCCCGTACTGGCGCAGCCGCTGCGGCGACACGTGACCGTCGATATCGAGCTTGCTGCCCATGTCGCGCAGGATGACGACGACGCCGCGCCCCTCCGCCGCGATCATCAGCATGGAATCGCGAACCTGATGCGAGCGTCCGGGATGGAGCGCGAGCAGATCCTCCACCGGATTGGCCGGATGCATCCGGACGAGGACCGGTTCCGGCCCGGAGATGTCACCCTTGGTCAGCACGAGATGCTCGCCGCCGCCGGCCTGGTCGGCGAAGATGCGAAGCTGCCAGCTGCCGCCGTATTCCGAGGTGACGGTCCTGACCATCGTCTCGCGCACGAGATTGTCGTGGCGGCGGCGGTAGGCGATCAGGTCGGAAATGGTGCCGATCTTGATGCCGTGGCGCTGCGCGAAGGCGACGAGATCGGGGAGTCGCGCCATCGTGCCGTCGTCATTCATGATCTCGCAGATCACGCCGGCGGGCTTGAGC
>CAYMOD010000132.1:0-2075 GCA_964391945.1 uncultured Rhodobacterales bacterium
GCGCCATCTGCATCGCCGCAACCGTCATCTTCTGGTTTATGAGTCCTGAGCCTAGGAACAAACCCGATCTTTGCCTTGTGCCGCCTGAACCATCCTCGCCAAATCCCAATGATTTGGATTGCGTTCGGATCGTGGGAGTTGCTTGGGTCGCGCGCAAATTCGAGGCTCTGATTTTTCCCGACAGAAGGCTAAGGCATTCTTCCGCTCATGGTAGATGCCTGGCACTTCCAGGCGATCCTCAAAAATTCGAAAGCCCTCGGGTATCGCCTGCTCTTGAAGGTGATATTTCTTGCGGACCAAGCAGAACCTCCCCGCAGCGATACCGATGGTGCCTCAAAAGCGAGGTAATCGCACGCATCAAATCTTGAGGTGGATGCTGGCGATCAGGGATCGCGGGACGCGGCGGGCGGCTTCGGCGCGGTTGGTAAACGCGCGGGAGCGGCGCCGATCCCCTGCCTCTTGTTACCCCCGTCGTTACCCGAGAGCGAGATTCAGCTCCGCCGCAGCCCCGGCTATCCGCTAAGTCTTTGATACAATGGCGGACTCGGGAGGATTCGAACCCCCGGCCTCTTGATTCGTAGTCAAGCGCTCTATCCAACTGAGCTACGAGTCCGTCTGGGCGCGGGACTTAACCGGGGGGGGTGCGCAATGCAAGGGGCGAAAGCAACAAGCAGGCGACCCGATCAGCCGGGCAGGACGATCCGGAAGGTGGTCCCGGCAGGTCCGGTCCCTACGAGTTCGAGCGTGCCGCCGTGGCCGCGCACGAGATCGGCGGCGATCGCGAGGCCGAGGCCGGACCCGCCACGGCGGGCACCGCCGAGAAACGGCTGAAACAGATTCTCCCGCGCCTTCTGCGGCAGGCCGGGGCCGGTGTCGGTGACCCGGATCTCCACGCCGGTCTCGATACCCTGCGCTTCGATCCGCACCTCGCCGGGGTTGCCGCTCGCCCCGATCGCCTGGCCCGCGTTGCGCACGAGGTTGGCGAGCACCCGGAAGATCTGCTCGCGGTCGGCTTCGGCAACCAGATCGGGCGGCACCGCGGCGACGAAACGCACCGGTGCCCCCTCTCCGGCGGCGAGCCGTTCGACCTCCATCACCTCTTCGGCGAGCGGCGCGAGGCGGGTGGGCGCGATCTCGGGCGGCGGCTCCTCGGCGCGTCCGAAGGCGAGCGTCCGCTCGCAGAGACTGACCGCGCGCGAGAGCGAACCGACGAGTTTCGGGGAGTTGCGCCGCACCGCCGGATCGTCGCTCGCCTCGAGCCGGTCGGCGAGGATCTGCGCCGTGGTCAGCATGTTGCGCAGGTCGTGGCTGATCTTCGCCACCGCGCTGCCGAGGGCGGCGAGCCGCTCCTTCTGCTTCAGGGAGGCGGTCAGGCGGAGCTGGAGGTCGCGCAGCGCCTGCTCCGCCTCCTCGAGTTCGCGCGCGCCGCTCCGCGGCTCGATGATCCGCCGCGCGTCCTCCGGATCGTCCCGATAGGCGAGCATGTGCGCGACCACCCGGTCGATCGGGCGCACGATCAGATAGCGCACCGCGAAGAAGAGCAGCGCCGCCGTGAGCAGGATGATGACGAACGAGAGCCCGAGGATCCTGAGGCCGTAGTCGATCATCGCCTCGCGGAGCGGTTCCTCGTTCATGGTGATCTCGATCGGGCTGCGCGCGCCCTGCTCGGTCTCGCCGATCACGGTGATCGTCCGGCCGGCCGGACCGAAAAAGACCTCCATCGCGTCGCGCATGAGGCCGAGATCCGAGGCGGTACGCAGGTCGTAGACTTCGGCGATGGTCGGGATGGTGTCGCTGGCCAGGACCAGCTCGCGCACGTCCTCACGCCGGAGGACGACGTTGTAGACGCCGGCCGTCGCCAGGAGCTCGCGTTCGAGATCCGGCCCCACGATCGCATCGGGTGCGGCAAGCAACGCAAGCGCGCCGAGCTGCGCGAGTTCGAGCCGGCTCTGGAGATGTTCGACCCGGAACCGCGCCACCGAAGGCACGAAGATGAGAGCCTCCGCGATCAGCACGAAGATCGCCATGAGCCCGAGAAAGCGCCCCGAGAGCGTATTGAAGATCGACTGCCTCAC
>CAYMOD010000132.1:2175-6191 GCA_964391945.1 uncultured Rhodobacterales bacterium
TCAGGATGCCGCCGGTGACAACTCATCCGCCCTCACGACAGGAAATCGACCACGGATCCCCGGCAGCGAATTGACTTCGTTCCGCCCCATGCTCTATATGCGCGGCTCCGGCACGCGCGCCTTGCGGCGCGGCGATGCCGAACGACCTCAACACGAAACACGGGCGTCGATACGGGCGCGCCGAGGAGATGAGCGATGAAACGCACCTATCAGCCGAGCGAACTCGTGCGCAAGCGCCGCCACGGCTTCCGTGCGCGGATGGCGACGAAGAACGGCCGCAAGATCATCAACCTTCGCCGTTCTCTCGGCCGCAAGCGCCTGTCGGCCTGAGCCGCGGGAGCGGATCGGCTGCCGGCTCGCCATCGGAGCCGGAAGGCGTGGTGATCGAGACGCTGCGCCACCGGCGCGACTTCCTTGCCGCCGCCCGCGGCCGCAGGATCTCGCGCCCCGCCTTCACCCTTCAGGGCCGCCGCCGCGACGATCCCGGCACATTCGATGTCGTTCGCGTCGGCTTCACCTGCTCGCGCAAGGTCGGCAACGCGGTCGCCCGCAACCGGGCGAAGCGACGGCTGCGCGCGCTCGCCCGCGAGGTCCTGCCGGATGTGGCGCGGCCCGGGTGGGATTACGTTCTCGTCGGCCGCGCCGGCGAAACCGCGAGCCGGCCGTTCGAGGCGATGGTCCGCGACCTGCGCGGCGCGCTGGCGAGCCTTCACGAGGGGCGGCGCAAATGACCCCGATCGCGCGCCTTCTCGCCCTCCCCGTCCGGTTCTACCGGCTGGTCCTCTCGCCGCTCCTCGGCCATTCCTGCCGCTTCCAGCCGAGTTGCTCCGCTTACGCGCTCGAAGCGCTCGAAATCCACGGCGCCCTCCGGGGCGGCTGGCTCGCGCTCCGCCGCATCCTGCGCTGCCATCCCTTCGGCGGCGCCGGTTTCGATCCGGTGCCGCCGCGGCGGCAGTGACGGGCCGCACGCGTGCCGCCCGTGCCCCCACCTCACGCGCCGGAACCCCTGAAACCGCCGAACCGTTGTGCGGCCCGGGCCGCTCCGCTAAACCATCGCCCATGCTCGACCAGGCCGACCTTCCTCCAATCCTCGCCGGCGCGCCCGACTCCGTGGAGTTCCGCAAGCTCCGCAAGCGGATCATCCGCGAGACCCGCGACGCGATCGAGACCTACGGCATGGTCCGCTCCGGCGCCCGCTGGCTCGTCTGCCTCTCGGGCGGCAAGGACAGCTACACGCTCCTCGCCACGCTGATCGAGCTCAAGTGGCGCGGCCTCCTGCCGGTCGAGCTTCTCGCCTGCAACCTCGACCAGGGCCAGCCGGGCTTTCCGCAGACCGTCCTGCCGGAATTCCTCGCGCGGTACGGCATCCCCCACCGGATCGAGTACCGCGACACCTATTCCGTGGTCGTGGACAAGGTGCCCGCGCACAGGACCTACTGCGCCCTCTGCTCGCGGCTCCGGCGCGGCCATCTCTACCGGATCGCGCGGGAGGAGGGCTGCGCCGCCGTCGTCCTCGGCCATCACCGCGACGACATCATCGAGACCTTCCTCCTCAACCTCTTCCACGGCGGCAAGCTCGCGGCGATGCCGCCAAAGCTTCTCAATGACGAAGGCGACCTCCACGTCCTGCGCCCGCTCGCCCATGTCGCCGAGGCCGACTGCGCCCGGTTCGCCGCCGCGATGGGCTTTCCGATCATCCCCTGCGACCTCTGCGGCAGCCAGGACGGGCTCCAGCGCCAGCAGATCAAGCATATGGTCGATGAATGGGAGCGCCGCTTCCCCGGCCGCCGCGCCATCCTGTTCCGGGCGCTGACCCAGGTGAACCCGAGCCACCTCCTCGACCCCGGCCTCTTCGACTTCCGGAGCCTGTGACCGCAGGGGGAACAGGCCCGGAATCCGGCTTGACCTTTGTCCCCGCGGGCGCTTGAACCCTCCCCTGACCCTTTCCCGACCCTCGGAGCGCGTTTCCATGGACGACCAGAGCAGGAACCTGATCCTGGCCACGGTGCTGAGCTTCGCGGTCATCCTTGTCTGGTTCCTCCTGTTTCCGCCACCGGCGCCGGAAGAGCCCGTCACCCCCGCCACCGAGGTGACGGCACCCGAAACCGTCGCGACCGACGAGGGTCTCACTGTCCCACCCGCGCCGGGGGTTGTGCCCGAGGCGGAACCCACACGCGCCGCCGCCGGAACCCCGCGCATCGAGATCGAAACCCCGAGCCTTTTCGGCTCGCTCTCGCTTGCCGGCGGCCGGATCGACGACCTCAGCCTCCGGGACTATCACGTCACCGTCGATGACGATTCCCCGAACGTGCGGCTCTTCCGCCCGGCCGGGACCGAGCACGCCTATTATACCGTCCATGGCTGGCGGCCGGCCGGCGGCCTCGGCTACGACGCGGTGCCGGGCCCGAACACGCTCTGGGAGGTCGAGAGCGGCGACACCCTCACCCCCGAGACCCCCGTCACCATCCGCTGGGACAACGGCGCCGGCCTCGTCTTCCGCCGCACCGTCGCGGTGGACGAGCAATTCATGTTCTCGATCACCCAGACGGTCGAGAACACCACCGATGCCGAGGTCCGCCTCGCCCCCTACGGCATCATCGCCCGCCACGGCATGCCTCCCGACCTCATGGGTTTCTTCATCCTCCACGAGGGCGTCGTCGGCGTCATGGACGGGTCGCTCACGGAGATGGACTACGGCGATCTGATGGGGCTGGCGAAACACGAGGTGGAGGGCGCGCCGGCGCAGGTGACCGAGGTCGCCCGCGACGGCTGGCTCGGCTTCACCGACCACTACTGGATGTCGACCCTGATCCCGCCGAGCGGCCAGGCTTTCAGCGCCGTCGCCAAATACAATCCCGCCTCCGACACCTTCCAGACCGACGCGCGCCTTCCCGTCATCAGCGTGGCGCCGGGCGCGACCGCCGAGGCCTCGACCCGCCTCTTCGCCGGCGCCAAGGAATGGGCGACCATCCGCGATTACGAGCGCAACCTCAGCATCGACCGTTTCGTCGATTCGATCGACTGGGGATGGTTCTTCTTCCTCACCAAGCCGATCTTCTGGGTCCTGCACCAGATCAACGCCCTGATCGGCAACATGGGCTGGGCGATCATCGGCCTCACGGTGGCGATCAAGCTCGTGCTCTTCCCGCTCGCTTACAAGTCCTACGTCTCGATGTCGCGGATGAAGGGGCTGCAGCCCGAGCTCGAGAAGATCAAGGAGCGCACCGGCGGCGACAGCGCGAAGCTCCAGCAGGAGATGATGGCGCTCTACAAGCGCGAGAAGGTCAATCCCGCCTCGGGCTGTCTGCCGATCCTCCTGCAGATCCCGATCTTCTTCTCGCTCTACAAGGTGATCTTCGTCACCATC
This sequence comes from uncultured Rhodobacterales bacterium, assembly GCA_964391945.1. GTDB lineage: Bacteria > Pseudomonadota > Alphaproteobacteria > Rhodobacterales > Rhodobacteraceae > Amaricoccus. Next base: position 5,543 of record CAYMOD010000132.1, read on the forward strand.
GAACTGCGCCACGCGCCGTTCTTCGGCTGGATCGAGGATCTCTCCGCCCCCGATCCGACGTCGATCCTCAACCTCTTCGGCCTCCTGCCCTGGGGCACGCCCGACCCGTCGAGTTTCTTCTTCATCTTCTCGATCGGAGTCTGGCCAATCCTGCTCGGCATCTCGATGTGGCTGCAGCAGCGGCTGAACCCGATGCCGGCCGACAAGACCCAGGCGATGATCTTCAACTGGATGCCCTGGGTGTTCATGTTCATGCTCGGCACCTTCGCGAGCGGGCTCGTGATCTACTGGGTGGCGAACAACGTCATCACCTTCATCCAGCAATACACGATCATGCGCAGCCAAGGCGTGAAACCGGACGTGCTCGGCAACATCGTCTCGACCTTCCGGCGAACACGGAAGGCGGAGTGAGCCTCCCCTTTCCCCTCGCTTCCGAGGACGATCCCGAGCGGATCGAGGCCGGCCGCAAGCTCTTCGCCGGTCCGGTCGATTTCCTCAAGGGCGTCGTCGCGCTCGACGGGCTGCCGCCGGCCGACCGGCTCGAGATCCTCCGCTGCGGACGCGCGAACGTCGGCACTTCCTCTCTGATCAACGCGCTCACCGGGCGCAAGGGCCTCGCGCGCGCCTCTAACACGCCGGGCCGGACGCA
>CAYMOD010000133.1:0-6186 GCA_964391945.1 uncultured Rhodobacterales bacterium
TTCACCGGCAAGCCCTCGGCGGTGATCGGTGCCTCGCCGGGCGCGATCGGGACCGCAGTAGGACAGCAGCACCTCAGGAGCATCCTCGGTTTCTGCAACTCGCCGCAGATGAACGCAATCGAGGCCTACATCCAGTTCACGCCGGATCTGGTCACCGAGGACGGCGAGGTGACGAACGACTCCACGCGCGACTTCCTGCGGGGCTACATCGAGGAATTCGGCAGGTTCATCGAGCGCGTCTACACGGCACTGCCCCGGCAGCGGTAGGCGCGTACCGGGCACGTCAACGATCGTGCGCTGATCCCGGCGGCATAGCCGATCAGGACACGCACCTCGGCGGGTCGGATGCAGTCAGGGGCCGCGCTGAGCCTTCGGAACTTCGTTCTTCGTTCACTGTTCGCGGTTGATCGCTCCGCGGTCGGAATGCTCGGGCTCGGGGGGAGCATTGGCGTGGTTATCAGCCGGCGGCGGGGGCGAGGGGACGTCGCTGCTGCCCTCGATCCGGTCCCGGTAGAGGGCTGCCCGGGCCAGAAGTGTCAGGGTGATGGGCGTAGTGATGACCATGAACACGGTGATCAGCAGTTCGTGCAGCACGAAGCGGGTCTGCAGCACCGAGAAGAAGAGCATCGACGCGATCAGCACGCTGCCGATGCCAAGGGTGGTGCCAAGGGTCGGCGCATGCATCCGCTGGTAGAAGCTCCCGAGCCGGAGCAGCCCGAGCGATCCGATCATGGCCAGCGCAGCTCCGAGGAGGACGAACAGTGCCGTTGTCAATGCCGCCCAGACCGGCAGGTCCGCCGCATGGCTCATTCGATCACCTCGCCGCGCATGAGGAACTTCGCCAGCGCCGCGGTCGAGACGAATCCGAGCAGGGCGATGACGAGGGAAGCCTCGAAATAGAAGGTGTTGCCGGATCGTATGCCGAAGGTCAGCATCAGCGTGGCCGCGTTCACATAGAGAGTGTCGAGGCCGAGGACCCGATCCTGGGCCTGGGGGCCCCACGCCACCCGGCACATCGCGAAGACCATGGCCAGCCCGAGAAAGATCTGCGCGAGGAAGACGGACCAGGAAAGCAGCGTGAGGCTCATCCGAATATCTCCATCAGCCGCACTTCATACCGCGTCTTGATGATCCTCACCCATTCCTCCTCGTTGATGAGGTCGAGGACGTGGAGCAGCATCGTGTTGTCGGCGGAATCATACTCCACCCAGAGCGTCCCGGGCGTGGCCGTGATGATGCAGGCAAGCGCGGCGAGGTTGTAGGGATTGCGTGTGTCGAGCGGGATTCGCACGAAACCCGAGCGGCGCTTCCGTGTCCCGGCGTGGAGGATGATGCGGGCGACGGCGTTGTTGGAGCGGATGATCTCGTTCAGAACCACCAGAGCCAGCCGCAGCGCCGCGATCGGACGCCGGAACCGCACCTTCGGCAGTTCGAGCCGCACCCATACCCACGAGGAAACCACCGCCAGCACGGCGCCGAGCAGGACGGTTCCGGGAGCGACACTTCCGACAAGAAGCAGCCAGGCCAGGAGCAGCAGGACCGTCAGCCCCGGAAAGGGCAGCCACCGTCTCATTGTCCGCCTCCAGTCGGCTCGGGCAGGTGAGGTGTCGGCAGGACCGCGCGGACGTAATCCGTCGGCTGATACAAGGCTTCGGCCGTGGACTGCATGTAACGCATCACCGGTCCCGCCTGCACCGTCAGCGCCGCGCACAGCAGCAGCAGCAGCAGCAGCGGCACGATTTCGGTGAGGCGCATCATCGGAATCGATTCGGCCGGGGCGGCCCAGAACGCATCAATGCCGGCGCGGGTCATGGCGATGATCGTCGCGAGCCCCGAAGCGATCAGCGCGATGAGGACGGCCCAGGTCGAATCGGGCAGCGGGCCCGCGCCCGGTTCGAACAGCGGCGCGAGAATGGCAAACTTGGCCAGGAATCCCGAAAGTGGTGGCAATCCTGCAAGCAGCAGCGCGCAACCCATGAATCCGAGGCCGAGAATCGCCTTGCTGGCTGGGATGGCGATGCCGACCTCCTCGTCCTCGTCGATGTAATCGTCCTCGCCCTCGCCATAGGCCTCCCGGGTCACGGCGAGCACGTCGGCGCCGACGTCGCGCCCGCGTTCGACGAGTTCGATGAGGAGGAAGAAGGCAGCGATCGCGAGAACGGAGCTTGCCATGTAATAGAGCGCGCCTCCCGTCACCGAGACGTGCCCGGTGCCGATCGCGAGCAGCAGCGTGCCCGAGGAGACGAGCACGCTCGCACCCGCGAGCCGCGCCATGTTCTGGGTGGCGAGGACGGCGATGGAGCCGAAGGTAATCGTCAGGAGTCCACCGAACAGGAGCCATGTCCCGCCAAAGCCGGCCGAATCGCCGGCGGCGTCGCCGAACAGGAGCAGCCAGAGCCGCAACACCGCGTAGACGCCGACCTTGCTCAGGATCGAAAGGATCGCGGCGGAGGGGGCGCTGGCGGCGGCATAGGTCGGCTGGAGCCAGAAGCCGACCGGCCACATGGCCGCCTTGGTAAGGAAGACGACGCCGAGGATGGCCGCGCCGGCTTCCACCAGGGCCCTGTCCCCGGCGGCGATGGCGGGAATGCGTTCGGCGAGATCGGCCATGTTGAGTGTGCCGGTCACGCCGTAGATCATGCTCACGCCGACGAGGAAGAAGAGCGAGGACGTCAGGTTCACCGCGACGTAGTGCAGGCTCGCCCGGACGCGGGCGGATTCCGGCCCGTGCAGCGCGAGGCCGAAGGAAGCGGTAAGCATCACCTCGAAGAAGACGAACAGATTGAAGAGGTCGCCGGTCAGGAAGGCGCCGTTGAGCCCCATCAGCTGGAACTGGAGGAGCGGGTGGAAGTTCGCGCCGGACCGGTGCCAGCGCGCGAGCGAGAACACCAGCGTCGCGAGGCCGAGGATGGCGGTGAGCACGAGCATCAACGCCGACAGGCGATCGAGCACCAGCACGATCGCGAAGATCGACGGCCAGTCGCCGAGCCTGTAGACGCGCACCGCCGCCCCGTCGGCGCCGTCCGCCATCTGCAACAGCACGACCGAGAGACCAACCAGGGCGAAGGTCGAGAGAAGGCCGAGCGCGACCCGGAAGCCCCGCCGGCGCTCGCCCGCGAGGATCATCAGCGTCCCGGCGAGGAGCGGGACGAGGATGGGGGCAATGGTCAGGTGATCGAGCCAGCCGTTCACTGGTCCCGCTCCCGCCCGTCCACATGGTCGGTTCCGGTCAGCCCCCGCGCGGCGAGGAGAACGACGAGGAAGAGGGCCGTCGTGGCGAAGCTGATGACGATGGCGGTGAGCACCAGCGCCTGCGGCAGGGGATCGGCATGGTGGGCAAGGTCGCCAACCCCGCCCGGTTCGAGAATGGGAGCGACGCCTATGCGCAGCCCGCCGGTCGAGAAGATGAACAGGTTCACGGCGTAGGAGAGCAGGCAAAGGCCAATGATCACCTGGAAGGTGCGCGGCCGCAGCAGCAGCCAGACGCCGGACCCGGCCAGCACGCCGATTGCGAGCGAGACCACCGTCTCCATCACACCTCTCCTGCCGTGGTCGTGATTCGGGCCGGCTCCTTCGTGATCTCCGGAAGAGGCTCCACGGGGCGCGTCGCCGCGTCCGCGCGCCGCGGCGTCCGGTGGCCGCGGATGGACTGGTGCGCGATCGCGATCAGCATGAGCACGGTCGCACCGACTACGAGCATGAAGACCCCGATGTCGAAGATCAGGGCGCTTGCCGTCGGGATCGTGCCGATGACGGGCAGATCCAGATAGTCGAAATAGGAGGTGAGGAACGGGTGGCCGAAGGGCCATGCCGCGATCCCGATGCCGGCCGCGAACAGCAGGCCGATTCCCATCCAGCGCAGCGGACGGACCAGGATCCGCGCCTCGATCCACTGCGCGCCGCCGATCATGTACTGCAGGATGAGGGCGATCGAGGCTGTGAGGCCGGCCGCGAAACCGCCGCCCGGCAGGTCGTGCCCGCGCAGGAGCAGGTAGAGTGCGAAGAGGCCGATCACCGGGAACAGGAGCCGCGACAGGAGCGCGGGAACCAGCAGCCAGTCGGCCACGGTGTCGCCCTCCTGGCGGTCTGGCCGGGCGATGTCATAGGCGTTCTGGTCGCGCTGCTGCTCGGGCACGTCGACGCTTTCCGGCGCCGGGCGGAAGCGTCTGAGCAGCGCATAGACAGTCAGCGCCACCACGCCGAGGACAGTAATCTCGCCCAGGGTATCGAAGCCGCGGAAATCCACGAGGATCACGTTGACGACATTGGTGCCGCCGCCCTGTGTATACGCGTTCTCGAGGAAATACTGGCCGAGGATCTCCGGGGGGGTCCGCGTCATCACGGCGTAGGCGAGCCCCGCCATGCCGGCGCCAGTGATGGAGGCAATGCCGAAATCAAGGAGACGGCGGCGCCTCGCGATCGCCTCGAAGGGGGGTTCCAGAGGACCTGGAATCCGTTTCGGCAGCCAGCGCAGGCCGAGCAGCAGCAGGACGGTAGTAACGATCTCGACCAGGAGTTGCGTCAGCGCAAGGTCGGGTGCCGAGAACCAGACGAAGGTCACGCAGGTGACGAGGCCGGCGCCGCCGAGGAGCACGAGCGCCGCGAGCCTGTGGAACTTGGCCTGCCACGCTGCGCCGATCGCGCAGGCGGCGCCGACCGCCAGCACCAGCACCAGCACCGGATCCACGGGTGCCGGAACGAGATTGCCGGGCCCGATCCCGCGCAGGTAGACAGCCGAGGCGCCGGCAACCACGACGATGCAGACCATGAGCCGCAACTGTGGTTGCAGGCGGCGGGTGCCGAAAAAGCTCTCGAGCGACCTCGCCAGACGCCAGGACAGGGTGACCATGGTGCGTTCGAAGAGGCGCTGTCCCTCGAGCCGGCGGAGGAGCGGCGGGCCGTCGATGCCTCTGAGCAGATGTGGCTGCAACGCCAGATAAAGCACGGCGCCCGCCGTCATCCCGATTAAGCTCATCAGAAGCGGTGTGCTGAAGCCATGCCAGAGGGTGAGGCTGTATTCCGGCGTCGCGGTGCCGAGGATCGATGTCACGGCCGTGTGGAGGAAAGGCCCCACCGTCGCGGCCGGCAGTATCCCGACAACGATGCAGGTCAGGACGAGGATCTCCACCGGAAAACGCATCCAGGACGGGGGCTCGTGCGGCGTGCGCGGCAGGCCGACCGGGTCCGGGCCGAAGAAGGCGCCATGGATCAGGCGCAGCGAGTAGGTAACGCTGAACGCGCTCCATATGATTGCGGCGATCGGCAGGATGGAAAGCAGCGTTGGCAGCGGCGCCGGGGCGGCCAGGGCCTCGGCGAAAAACATCTCCTTGGAGAGGAAGCCGTTGAGCAGCGGCACCCCGGCCATGGCCGCGGCGGCGATGATCGCGAGCCGCGCCGTGAACGGCATGAGGCGGTTCAGGCCCGAAAGCCGCCGGATGTCCCGCGTGCCCGATTCGTGGTCGATGATCCCCGCCGCCATGAACAGCGATGCCTTGAAGGTGGCATGGTTCATGATGTGGAAGACTGCCGCGACCAGGGCGAGTTCGCTGTTGAGACCGAGCAGAAGGGTGATCAGCCCGAGGTGGCTGATGGTCGAATAGGCAAGCAAACCCTTGAGATCATGCTGGAAGATCGCGATATAGGCGCTGAGCATCATCGTGGCGAGGCCGGCCGAGCCGACGATCCAGAGCCAGGCATCGGTGCCCGCCAGTGCTGGCCAGAGCCGCGCGAGCAGGAACACGCCAGCCTTCACGAGCGTCGCCGAATGCAGATAGGCGGAGACCGGCGTCGGCGCCGCCATCGCGTGCGGGAGCCAGAAATGGAACGGGAACTGCGCGCTCTTGGTCAGCGCGCCCATGAGGATGAGGATCAGCGTCGGGACGTAGAGCGGATGTGCGCGGATAACGTCGCCCGCCGCCAGCACGAGGTCGAGATCGAATCCGCCGGCGATATGGCCGAGCATCAGCACCCCGGCGAGCAGGCAGAGGCCGCCGGTGGCGGTAACGGTCAGCGCCATGCGCGCGCCGTCGCGCGCCGCCGGTGTATGATACCAGTAGCCGATCAGCAGGAAGGAGAAGAGGCTGGTCAGTTCCCAGAAGAAGACGAGCTGGACGATATTGCCGGAAAGGACCAGCCCAAGCATCGACCCCATGAAGGCCAGCAGGAAGGAGAAGAAGCGCGGGACCG
>CAYMOD010000134.1:0-6118 GCA_964391945.1 uncultured Rhodobacterales bacterium
TCAGCTTCAGCGGCTGGGTCTACCGGCAGCGCAACCTGGTTGAACGCTTCTTCAAGCGCATCAAGCACTTCCGCGGCCTTGCCCCCCGCTACGACCGGCGCCCGGACAACTTCCTCGCCGCTCTCAAGCTCGCCGCAGTCCGCATCTGGCTTGCCGCGTAATGAGTCCGCATCCTAACCCGATTGCACCTCGCCGCCCATCGGTCGCCGGCATGGCGGGGGGGTCATCGCGAGCCCCATCCCGAAGACATCGTCCCGGCCGACCTGCCCGAGATCACGCGCGCCGTGCGCGAGGCGAGCTCGGGCCTGGTCCGCGGACTTAAGGCGTCCGGAATTTGGGTCCGCCGCGATCGAGGCGGTGACGAACGGCGCAGCGATGGAGGTGCCGGACATATAGCGCCCTTCCCCATCGAGCGAGACGAAAATGTCGACTCCGGGTGCCGTGACGTCGATGTGATCGCCTCTCGGGGCGTGCTCATAGGCTTCGAGTTCGGCGTCCACTGCGCTGACAGCGATCGCATGATCGAACGCGGCCGGATAGCGCGGCCGCGCGTAAGGGCCATCGTTGCCGGCGGCGGCGACAACGATCAGTCCCCTGTCCACCGCCGCGCGGAGCCCGCGATCAAGGATCTTGTTGTAGGGCCCGGCCAGGCTGACGTTGACCAGTCGAACGCCGGAGGCATACAGCCAATCGACAGCGCGGATGATGTCGTCGACACCCGCGGCGGGATCGCCGTCGGGCACGTCTCCGACCACAGCCGCGTGAAACAGGCGCGTGTCCCGAAGGCGTCCCGGCCCGGCAAGCAGCTCGGCGACCGCGGTCCCATGCGTATCATTGATGCGTGAGCTGGCCTCGGTGAAGTCCCGGCTGGTGATCGCGACGCCATGCAGGCCCGGAGCGTCTGGATCGAGGGGGGTGTCGATGACGCCGATGGCGATTCGGGCCGGGCAGCCGCCCGCGGGCCAGCCGAGGAGCTCATCCGCATAGGTTCTGGCTGTCCTGCCGCTTCCCGCGCCTGGATCCATTGAATAGGCGTGGTTGCGACCAACGCTGACGCCCGGCTCGAGGGCTTCCAGCCGCCGGATCCCGGATTCCGCGGAGCTGTATGGCGGAAGGCGGAAGGTCAGCAAGACAAGATCGAGACCTTGGAGCGTGTCACGCTTTTTGACGCGATATCCGTGCTCCTCCGCACGCGCGACCAGGCGTTCGGCCGAGTCGTTTCCGTCGGCGAGCGCAACGAGCTCTCCGGGATCGACCACCTCCTGCGCGTCCCCTGCGACGACCTCGTTTCCGGGTGGCGCGGCTCCGGGTTCGCAAGCCGCCAAGGCGAGGGCAGCGCCCGCTGCCCGCACCGATTTCGTCCACCGACATCTCGGTCCTGCCATTCTCTCCCTCCCTCTTGCACTTCGTCGATTTCCGGACGCCCCCGTCTCAATCAAAGTCGCGTGGTCCACCTAATCGCGCAAGCGTTAGCTCTTGACCTGAAGTTTCTGCGCGATTGAACCGAGCCGGTTCCGCGCCCGACATAACAGCAGATGACCACCGTGCGATGACCGCGTAGTTACAGATATGCAAGATATAAAGATGACAAATCTTTAGTTCTATAAGCTACGTGTTCAATTCATTTTTGTCCGTCATTTCTCACTTATGTTTATAAGTGGCTAGTATTTTTGATCGATCAACAAGAAAGGAACTTTCTCATGCCTAAGCCAGCAGATGACTTCATCAACACCACCGGCCGAGGAAGCGCGGTCGCGGTGCGGCCCGAGCCGGCTGAGGTCAGACCGAGCAGCGACTTCCTCAGCCTTACCGGCGTGAACGGCTCAACGGCGGTGGGGCCGGCGACGCCGCCCGATGCCTCCCCGCACCGGGCCCTCTTCGACGCCACCTTCTACCTCGAGCAGAACCCGGACGTCGCTGCCGCCGGCCTCGACCCGCTCGAGCACTACGACACGTACGGCTGGCGCGAGAGCCGGGACCCCTCCGCTTCCTTCGACACCTCTTTCTACCTTGAGAGCAATCCCGATGTCGCCGCGGCCGGGCTCAACCCGCTCGAACACTACGCCCGGTACGGCGACTCCGAGGGTCGGGCATCCTCCCCGCCGCCAGGCAGCGACTTCATCAACACTACCGGCGCCGGGGGCGCCGTGCCCGTGCGGCCCGATCCGGCCGATCCAGGAGGACATACTCCCATACCCACAGAGGCCCGGCGGTCAGAACTTAAAGAGTACGCCGAAGATCAACTGGAGCATGCAAATAAGGCCCAGGCTTTTGTAAATATACTGGATCGTTCCACAGGATTGGTTAAGGATGTTAAGAATCCATCAGAAACTATGATTAAAGATTTGGTGGCAGTTCTGGTAGGGGAGGACAGAAAGTCCGGATTCCCGGATGAATTTCTTCAGAATAGGCTTCAAGGACCGCATCTTGTAGAAGGAGAGCTTAGCAGATATGCTGGCAGCGACGGCTTCCAGCCTCAGTTTCAGGATGACAGCTTTCAAGTGTACCATGCGATGGCTGGAATCGCGATAGGTACGCTTAATAATCCATTTCAGGAGTTTCTTACTCTGGTTCAGGAATGGGAGCCGCAGGACATTCAACTTTATGAAGCAACCTTTGAGATAGGGAACAACATATCTGATGAAAATTATGATAAACTTCCGGAAATGGTAGCTGATGAGATTGGAGATGAAACGGTTGTACCGCCATTGTCTGATTTTATATTGATTGCGTAGGTTGGTTCTGTCAGGTGGAGACCTCCGGAAACCGGCTCTGGCCTTGGCGCTCGTGTCGTGATTCCCTGACTTCGTAGCTTCAGGGCAGAGGCGGCGATGGCGGGACGGCAGGCGGGGTTCTGGAGGTGTCCAGCTGTTGTAAGCGGCGGAAAGAGAATTTCGCATTTCCCGGCCGGCAGGGTGGGGATGGGGCCGGTGGAGCTCTATGCGCGGGTGCGGCGGAAACGGAGACGGGGCACTCGGAGCCGGAGGCGGGCGAGGCCCTGGCTCGTTTCAGAGTGCTGCATCGATCCTTTGGCCGGCGAAGACGCGACTTCGATGCCGATGTTCCGCATGATTGAACCGGGTTGGTCCTCGGCGCGAACAAGTGTAGGGACGGCGAATGCGGGCTCGCGGGAACTCTCGCTCACAGCCGTAGGGCACTGCGGAGCGTCCCGACGAAGGAACCGACGGAGATGGCCGACCGGCCGAGCGATCCCACCGATGAAATGCTCATCGCCTACGTCAACGGCAAATTGCCGCGTGACGATTCGGAGCAGATCGCGCTCGAGGCCGCGCAGCGCCCCGAGCTTGCGGCCGAGATCACTCTGATGCGGGGGATCGCGACCGCGGTCCGGGAGGAGGCTCGAGGACCCTCCCCGAGGGAACTCGGCTGGGCGCGCCTGTCACGCGCGCTCGACGCCGAGGAGAAAAAGCCAGCGTCACGCAGCCGTCGCAGATCGCTCTGGCAGCTTGCCGCCTCCGCTGCCGCCGCCGTCCTGATCTGGCAGGCGGTCGCCGTCCCGATCCTCTCGCTGCGTGGCGACGAACCGGGCTACGCACCCGTCTCGGAACAGTCCGCAGGCGAGTTCAGCCTTTCCGTCGCCTTCGAACCGGAGGCGACCGAGGAAGCCATCCGGCTCCTCCTGCGGGAGATCGATGCACGGATCAGCGACGGACCGAGCGCAATCGGTCTCTGGCGGCTGAGCTTCGGGAGCGCCGCGGCGCGCGATGCCGGCCTTGCCCGGCTGCGGGCGGCCGCGATCGTGGAAAGCGCGCAGGAGCAATAATACCGCCAAGCGGGTCATGAGACTCAGCCCTTGGCCTGACGGCGTTAATCCTTTTCTGTTTCAGAATCATTGGCTTATCCTCCGTCCACGTGCGGACACTCCCGAGTGTCTTCCAGGGCTCGGCGGTACAAGCCTCCCGCAGAGCAATCGTCACGCCATCCCGAAGGTCGAGAGACAGTGCAGCAGCAGGTGCTTGGCGTGCATGATGCGCGTCTTGACGGTGCCGAGGGGGACCCCCTCAATCTCGGCGATATCGAGGTAGGCCAGGTCCTCGTAAAAGGCGAGATGGATCGCGGAACGGTGGGTGTCGCTCAGACGCGCGATGCAATCCCGTACGCGCGCCGCGTCGCTCGCGGCCTCGACGATCGCCTCCGGATTGGGTGCGTCGTCGGGCAGGTCGGCATCCGGCGCGGCGAGAACGGTCCGCGCCCCGCGCCGTATGCGGTCGACAGCCTTGTTTCGGGCGATGCCGAAGATCCAGGTTCTTGCAGCCGACCGGCCTTCGAACCGACCGGCCGATCGCCAGATCTCGAGGAACACCTCCTGCACGACGTCGCCAGCCTCGAACGGATCGCGGAGGCGGGCGCGAATGAAATGGTAGAGCGCGTCCGAATGCCGCTCGTAGAGCAGCTTCATCGCCGCCCTATCGCCGCCGACGATGCGCTTGAGCAGGTCGGCATCTGAAATGGAATGGTCCATGGTTTCGTGTCGCCCAATCCGCGAGTGTCTCGGCACTGGCAGGATGCGGGCCCTGGATACGCGCCGCAAGCGAATGCCGATCGGCGGCCGCATGTCCGAGCGGACCGCAGGCCGAACCGTTCAATTTTTGGAACCGGCGGCAGCAAGATCCGATGGTCTGGAGCCTGACAGGACCGGGAGATTCCGGTCCATTCGATCCGCGCAGATCTTCGGGGGATCAGCTGGACCGGGAAATGCGGTAAGCTGCTCGCGTTAGGACCAAGCGCATTTCGATTCGCCGGAGATCACCATGAAACCTGTCTATGCGGTCGCCGCGGCGGCCTTGGTGAGCCTGTGCCTGATCGATCCGGCCTCCTCCGTCGCCGGCGCCCTGCACGACCGGACGCTGCCTGCCAGCGGCGACCCGGAGAGCCGGGAGCGGCGCTTCAAGGTCTACGTGCCGGATGGCCTGCCCAGCGACGGCTCGGCACCGCTGGTCACGGTGCTACACGGCTGCCGGCAGACCGAGGCGAACATGGTCGCCGAAACCCGGTTCACCGACCTCGCGGATGCGCACGATTTCGCAGTGGCCTTCCCCTTCGTCACCAGTATCGCCCCGGACGAGTTCCGCATCGAGAACTGCTGGGGCTTCTGGCTCCCGGAGCATCGCACCGAGGGATCCGGCGAGGTTGATGATATCCGTCGCATCATCAGAGCGGTTGAGACCGAGTTCGGCACCGATCCTTCGCGCCGCTACGTCGCCGGGCTCTCGTCCGGCGCCGCCATGGCCGTGACGGTCGCGGTAGCCTATTCCGAGGACATTGCGGCGGCCGGCGCCGTTGCCGGACTGCCCTATGGAGAGGATTCGACCGCCGTGACCTTCCTGTGCGGCGTCAATCCCATCACCAACAGCATCGGTGAGACGACGGCGGCGATGGCGGCCGAACAGGCCGAACCGGAGGAGCGCCGTTTGGTGCCGCTGATGGTGGTCCACAGCATCAACGACTGCACGGTGTCGATCGTGAACGGCCGCAACCTGCGGGATTCCTGGATCACCTACTACGACGCGCTGCCGGAGCCGGAGGCCGAGACCGATTGCATGGCGGACGGGGTCTCTTGTACGCGGACGCGCTTCACCGATGCGGCAAACCGAACCGTGGTCGAGACCGTGATCTACACCGGCGAGGCGGGCCAGGGCACCCACTACTGGCCCGGTGATAACCCGGGAATCTTCGCCAATCCAGACGGCCCCTCTGCAAGCGAGCACCTCTGGTCCTTCTTCCAGGACAAGAGCCTCGACGATGCGCCGCCTGCTCTTGTGGAGATCGTCGACATCAGCGTGGAGGCTGGGTCAGTGACGGTCTCCGGCACCGCCGCGGCAGAGGCTGGCGTCACGGAGGTGCACGTGGCGCTCGAGGGGAACTCGCCCCAGGCGGAACGTGCGGCCATGCTCGAAGGGGACCTCTGGTCGGCGACTTTCGAGGAAGTAGCGCCGGATGCGTTCTACACGCCTGTGATCACCGCTGCTCTCGGCGACGGGCATGAGGTGATACTGCGTGGCGTGCGCTTTGCGGTCGGCACTCCGGCCAGGATCATTGAGGAGATCGGCTCCTGGCAGCAGCACCTGGCGGCGGAGCGCATCGCAGTGCCGGGGCC
>CAYMOD010000135.1:0-3142 GCA_964391945.1 uncultured Rhodobacterales bacterium
GGTCGAGGAGGAGCTTCGGCGGGTCCTCCGCCGCGCAGGTGAGCAGGATGCGGTCGAAGGGCGCCTGTTCCGGCAGCCCGAGCGCGCCGTCGCCATGGACGACGATGACATTGGCGCAGCCGAGCTTCTCCAGCGCCCGCCACGCGGTCCGGGCAAGGTCCTTGTGCCGCTCGATCGAATAGATCCGCCGTGCGAGCCGGCTCAGGATCGCCGACTGGTAGCCCGAGCCGGTGCCGATCTCGAGCACCTTGGAGCGGCGGTCGAGCGCGAGCGCCTGGGTCATCAGCCCGACGACGGAAGGCTGGCTGATCGTCTGGCCGCAGGCGATCGGCAGCGGCGTGTCCTCGTGGGCACGATCGCGAAAGATGCCTTCGAGGAATGCCTCCCGCGGGACGGCCTCCATCGCCTTGAGCACGTCCTGATCGAGCACCCCCTGCGAGCGGAGCGCGAAGACGAAGCGCATCCGGCGTTCGATGTCCTCGGGGTCGTCGGTTTGCGGGCTCATGAACGTGTCGTGGCCTTTCAGACGCGGCTGCTGGCGGCGCGGCCAGGATGCGCCGGGAAGTCGGTGGAAATCGCCTCGCCGAGTTCTCCGACGAGGTCGTGGGCGGTGAGATCGACACGGAGCGGCGTCACCGTCACATAGCCGTCGTGGCACTCGCGGCTGTCGGAGCCGGGCAAGGTGTCCGCGTTGCCGCGCGCGTGCGTGAGCCAGAGATAGGTGCGGCCGTTCGGCGCGACCTGCGGCTGGACGCCGAAGGAAGCGGCGCGGATGCCCTGGAAGGTGGCGCGGATGCCCTTCACCTCCGCCGCCGGCACCGGCGGGAAGTTGACGTTGTAGAAGGTCGCGCAGGGCTCCAGCGGCCAGCTTTCCTGTTCGAGAAGCCGGCGGCAGACGCTGGCGCCAAAGGCGCGGGCTGAATCGAATCCATCGGCGGTGGCGGTGCCGCGCCCGTAGTACTGCGAGAGCGCGATGGAGGGGACACCCTGGATCGCGCCTTCCATCGCGCCGCCGACCGTGCCGGAATAGACCGTGTCCTCGGCGACGTTGTGACCGCGGTTGACGCCGGAAAGGATGAGATCGGGCGGCGCTTCCTTCAGCACCTCGAAGACGGCCGCGAGCACGCAGTCGGCAGGCGAGCCCTCCACCGTCCAGCGGCGCTCGCCGACCTTCTCGATCCGCATTGGCCGGACATAGGAGATGGCGTGCGAGACACCTGATTGTTCGAATACCGGCGCAATCGTCCAGACCTCGCCGCCCGGTCCGGCGAGTTCGGCCGCGATGGCCTCGGCCACGGCAAGTCCGGGAGCAGAGATACCGTCGTCGTTGGTGATGAGGATGCGCATCGGAAGTCCGTCAGCCTGAGGATCGCTCCCTTCTATGCGGTGGGACGAAAGGCGTCCACCCGTGGTTGGAAAGGCGACCGCAGATCCTCTGAACGCAGTCATCGGCAGCAGGCCAGTAAAGGCCGATATCGCGGCTGCGCTGCGCACCGGCGAGCGTGCCTGGGCGCTGAACCCGAACGACACCGGGCTCATGGGAGAGTACGGGTATCGGCTGGCCCTTGCGGAATCCGGGGAGGGATGCCGGCTCGTCCTGCGAGCGCGCGAATGGGCCCCCGGACCCTCTCGGCTACCATGAGGGGCGTTGGCGCTCTGGCCTGTTTCAGCAACGACTTGCCGGCTGCGGCTTCATGGATCAGGGCAGCGATGTTTCCCGGCCACGCTGTTTATCATCCGATAGAGGCCGCGATCTCCGGACGGAGTACAAGTTTCAAGGCTGGGCCGAAAGAATGGAGCGTCGGGCGGTGGCCTGGATCGGGCGCGCGTTTTCCCCGATCAGCTCTCGGAAGGCCGCAACGGACACGTCGCTCACGGGCACGGAGTCCCGAAGAACGGTCCAGATCACCGTCTCGGAGCAGGGCGGCGTCGTGAGAGAGCCGTAGTAGCGGTAGTAGCTCCGATCTTCCGGAAGAAGCGCCTCGGGCCGGAGATCTCCCAGAGCGACCGGCTCCGGGCCAGACGGGGCTACCGCCATAATCCGGTCGAGCGGCCCCGGTGAGCCGCCGGCAGAGAGCCGGATCGCGATTACGGCAAGGTCGCCCCCGTCGTTCTGATGAACGAAGTGGGCCTCCATCGCAACACGCTCTCCGCCAATGGCATGCTCGGATGGCGCATGAAAGTGAAGCTGGACAAATTCGTAACGCTGCCCGTCGATGACGGCATGCCCGGGCTGGTCCGTCTGGAGCTGGACGGTATACCCGTCGTTGACCACCGACCAGCCGGTGATCGGCCAGGAGATCTCGAGTTGCTCGAGTTCGGCATCGACGGCTTCACCGATGTCGAGGGGCGACTGTTGCGTACCGCTGCCGCAGAGAGAGTATTCGTCCGACAAATCGCTCCAGTGATCCGGACCCGTTTCGGCCGAATAGCTCCAGTGTGGATCCTCTTGAGCAGAGACCGGGGCGGCGAGCAGCATCGCGACCAGAATGCAGCTTGCTACGGGCTCTTTCTCCATGCTTTGTCCTTCCTTTGCCGTGATCTGGCTTTGCGCTGACAAGGCCGGCCCCAAGCGGCAGTTTTGACAGGGGACGAGCGTTGCGGTCCGCCTTGGGGCTCGGATAGCCCAAGGCAGAATACAACCTCCGTGTGTTGTAGACCTCATCAATGAAGCGGGAAAGGTTCGGCGGCGACATCCTCGCAGATCGCGTGACCGGCGAGGCAGACGGCCTCGACCTTGAGGGTTTTCATGAAGCTCTCCGCCTTCAGGTTGTCACAAGGATTGCCGCGGCGGCTTATCGAGCCAATGAGGCCGTGGGTTGTGAGGAGCGCGCAGTGCCTCTTGGACGCGTACTGCCATTTGCGGTCGGTGTGGAACACGCAACCCGGACAGCGGCCGCCGCAGCGCCACCAAGCGTCGCGGATGACGGCGACATGAACGAAGCCGGCGGCGATGGCGCTATCGCCGGAGGCAGGCGGCAGTGCCTCGCGAACGAAATCCCGCTCCTCGCCAAGCTCGTTCCTGAGGCGCCAGATCCGGGCCTCCGCTCGTTCCCGCCCATCTGGGCGGAAACGAGCCAGAGGCTCGGCCCCGGAACGGGCGCCATATCAGCGTGGGGCCGCGTGGCGGCGGGCGGCGATC
>CAYMOD010000135.1:3242-6114 GCA_964391945.1 uncultured Rhodobacterales bacterium
GGCCCCGGAACGGGCGCCATATCAGCGTGGGGCCGCGTGGCGGCGGGCGGCGATCAGGTATTCGCGGTTGCCATCGCCGCCGAGGATCGGGCTTTCGGTTTCGCCGATCACCAGCCAGCCGGCCCCTTCGAGGAAGACAAGGACGGCGGCACGGGCGCGGGCGATGGCCGTATCGTCACGAACAATGCCGTTCTTGCCGATGGCGGTGCGGCCGACCTCGAACTGCGGCTTGACGAGGACAACGAGAATGGCGCCCGGGCGTGCGAGGGCAAGCGGTGCCGGCAGCGCCTTCAGAAGCGAGATGAAGGAGAGGTCGGCGGTGATGAACCCGGGTGGGGGCACATGCGCGGGCGTGATGGCGCGCACGTTCAGCCCCTCGATCACATGGACGCGCGGATCGGCGCGGAGAGCGGGCGCGATCTGCCCGTGGCCGACATCGACCGCCCATACCTCGCGCGCCCCCCGTTCGAGCAGGACCTGGGTGAAGCCGCCGGTGGAGGCGCCGAGGTCGAGGGCGACCATGCTGGCGGGGGAGAGGGCGAAGTGGTCGAGCGCGTGGCGGAGCTTGAGCGCGGCACGGGAGACGTAGCGCAGCGCGCCATCGGCGAGAGTGATGACGGCCCCGGGCGCAACGCGCTGCGCGGGTCTCGTCGCCGCAGTGCCATCGACGGTCACGGCGCCGACGGCGATCAAGGTCTGCGCGCGAGCACGGGAGGACGCAAGCCCGCGCGTGACGAGCGCCTGATCGAGACGCTCACCGGCGAGACCGGCGTTGCCGCCTCCCGCCGCCTTGCTCATGCGCCTTCTGTCTGATCGCCGCGGATTATGGTCATGGCCCCGCCCTGTGCCGTGAACCGGGTCATTCAGGCGGAAACCGGCTCATTCCGCGGCGAGGCCGAGGAAGCCGCCCGACTGGCGCTCCCAGAGGCTGGCGTAGATGCCGCCGCGGCGCAGGAGGGCGGCGTGGTTGCCCTCCTCGACGATGCGGCCCTCGTCAAGCACAACGATCCGGTCCATCGCCGCGATGGTCGAGAGCCGGTGGGCGATGGCGATCACCGTCTTGCCTTCCGTCACCGTCTCCAGCGTGTCCTGGATGGCGGCCTCGACCTCGGAATCGAGTGCGCTCGTCGCCTCGTCGAGGACGAGCACCGGCGCGTTCTTGAGGATGACGCGGGCGAGCGCGATACGCTGGCGCTGGCCACCGGAAAGCTTGACCCCGCGCTCGCCGAGATGGGCGTCATAGCCCGTGCGGCCGTGGATGTCGCGCAAGGTCAGGATGAAGTCGTGCGCCTGCGCGCGCCGGGCGGCCGCGAACACCTCCGCGTCGGACGCGTCGGGCTTCCCGTAGCGGATGTTGTCCATGGCCGAGCGGTTGAACATCGCCGTTTCCTGCCGGACCATGCCGATCTGGGCGCGCAGCCCGTCCTGGGTGAGTTCGCGGATGTCGGTGCCGTCGAGCGTGATCCGTCCGCCCTCGACGTCATAGAGCCGCAGCAGCAGCGATACGGCGGTGGACTTGCCGGCACCGGAGCGGCCGATGAGGGCGACCCTCTCGCCGGGACGGATGCGGAGGGTGAAATGCCCGAGCGCCGGGCTCTCGCGTCCGTAGCCGAAGGAGACGTCCTCGAAGGCGACGGCGCCGCGTGGATTCTCCGGATCGGCCGCGCCCGGGGC
Source organism: uncultured Rhodobacterales bacterium (assembly GCA_964391945.1). Lineage (GTDB taxonomy): Bacteria > Pseudomonadota > Alphaproteobacteria > Rhodobacterales > Rhodobacteraceae > Amaricoccus. Next base: position 4,917 of record CAYMOD010000135.1, read on the forward strand.
ATCGGTGATGCGGTGGGGCGGCGACAGGGTGCGCATCCCGTCCTCGATCTCGCCGATATTGGTGAAGATCCCCATCGCCGTCATCGAAACCCAGCCCGACATCTGCGCGATGCGGGTGGCAATCAGCCCTGCCGCGGCAATGTCGCCCGCCGAGGCGGCGCCGCGCGACCAGAAGAACAGCGCGCCGCCCACCAACGCCACCGGCAGCACCCCCGCGAACGCCATCAGCCAGAAGCGGAAGCGTGCGGTGACGCCGCCGAAGGCGACACTCGCGTTCCGGTAGCGGTCGAGGGCGCGAAGCGTCGATTCGTCCTCGTGGCGGCCGTGGGAGAAGAGCTTGACGGTGGCGATGTTGGTGATGGTATCGACCACCTGTCCGGTGACACCGGCGCGGGCTGCGGCGCGCATCTTCGAGCGGGCGCGGATCTGCGGCATGAAGTGCCGGATCAGCACCGCATAGCCGCCGACCCAGATGAGAAGCGCGAACGCAAGCCACAGGTTCATCGCGCCGACGAGCACGGCCGCGCCCACCACCGTCGAAACCGCAAGGCCCATGATGTTGACCGATTCCGAGACGACCTCGGTAATGGCGCGGGCGGTCTGCTGCTGCTTCTGGGCGATGCGGCCGGCGAAGTCGTCATCGAAGAAGGAGAGCGACTGGCCGAGCGTGTGCCGGTTCAGCCGCGACAGCACCAGCGGATAAAGGTTCGGGTTGAGCGTCAGCGCGTTCAGCGCAGCACCAAGCCCCATCAGACCGGGCCGTACGAGCAGGAAGAAGAGCGCCGCGCCGAGGAGCACGGGCCAGGTTTCGGTGAAGAGATCCTCCGCTCCGCGGGCCTGGGCGAGGTCGATCAGCCAGCCGATCACGAAGGCGCCGACGACCTCCGTCAGCCCGACACAGGTGGAGACGACAAGCGCGAGGAAGACCGCCGGGAAGGCGCCATCGAGCGCCCAGCGCAGGAACACCGAGAGTTTTCGGGGCGGCGGACCATCGGCGCGGCGGAACGGGTCGATCAGGTTGGAAAGGCGCATGCGGTTATTCGGCAGCCTCGAGATTGATGAAGCCGCCGGACTGACGGTTCCAGAACCTTGCATATAGGCCATCATACGCGAGAAGCTCGGAATGGCTCCCGGCTTCCGCGATCAACCCTTCGTCAAGGACGATGATGCGATCCATATGGGCGATGGTCGAGAGGCG
>CAYMOD010000136.1:0-6096 GCA_964391945.1 uncultured Rhodobacterales bacterium
AGCATATCTCCGAGGCCAGGATAGACCTTCGGAAGCCTGGTCGGCCCCCAACGAGTGGTCCGGGGCAAATGTTAGTGCATGACGGGCCTTCCTCCGGCGCGCGGCGCGGGCTCCTGATGAAGGGCGGTGCGGTGATCGAGGCGGCAGCAGCCACCACCCGGGTGGCATTCGACAAGACCGGAACCCTGACCCACGGGCGCCCGCGCGTGATAGAGGTGGTGCCAGTCGCGGGATCGGAGGCGGACGTCCTCTCGGTGGCAGCTGCGGTGGAAAGGGGCTCAAGCCATCCGCTGGCGGCGGCAATCCTCGCCCGCGCAGAGGCGGCGGGAGTGCCGCACCTGGCCGCGTCCGCCGCCAGGTGCTCCCCGGCCGGGGGGCCGAAGCCGTCGTTGCCGGCGAGCCCGCCTGGGTGGGTTCGGTACGGCTCCCGGAAGAGCGCGGCGGGTTCGGTGACAACGCCCGGTCCGTGGCGGTCAGGCTGGAGGATGAAGGGAAGACCGTCGCCTCAGCCTTCCGCCGGCACCAGCTTCTCGGACTCATTGCACTCCGGGATGAGCCTCGGGAGGATGCGCGACCCGGATACCACACCCCCTCGAGAAACGTCCGGCGCCGGATGCGCTGGCAAGATTGCCTTCGTCCACCAGGCCCACATGTCAGCCTCCATGGCTGCGGCCATTTCGGTCAGGGAGGCGTTTCCGACCCATGTCCTCCTTGGTTGATCCAGGACACACTGGCACATCACCGCTCGCGGAAGGCCCTGTTGAACTGGTCGGTCACCGGCTTGGTGAAGTAAGATAATGCCGTGCGATCCTCCGTCTGCACGAAGACCTCTACGGGCATGCCGGGCAGCAGGCGATCCGAGGGGAGTTTTGCGAGCTCGCCCTTCGGAATCTCGATCTCGGCGATGAAGGCATGCTCTCCCGTCACTGCGTCGCGAGTGGCGGCAGCGGAGACATGCCCGACCTTGCCGACGAGCTCGGGCGTCGTTCGGTGATTGAAGGAGGTAAACCGCAGCCGCGCGGAAGATCCTTCGGCGACCTGATCGATGCTTGCCGGCGCGAGCTTCGCCTCGACCTTGAGTTTGGCGTCCCGGGGTACGATCGTGACCAGAACCTCGGCGGGCGTGATGACACCACCGATCGTGTTCACGGTGACCTCGTTCACCGTGCCTGAGATCGGCGCACGGATGTCCGTCCGTGTCAGGCGATCCTTGATCGCCATCTCCCGGTCGCGAAGCTCCGACAATCGTGCGAGGACCACGCTCAGCTCACGCTGGGCCTCAGTGCGGGCGTCCTCGTCCAGAGCCAGAATCTGCAAGCGGACCTCGCTGATCCGCGCCTCGGCACGGGCCCGGTCGGCGTCGATCTTGCCCGTTTCGCCGGTGAGGCGGACGCGTTCCCGATGGAGCGCCGTGACGCGGGTCATCTCGATGAGACCCTTCTCCGCAAGCTCGTTCATCTTCCGATACTCGGCGGATACGAGCCCGATCTCTTCCTCCTTGGAGTCCCGCTGAGCCTCCAGGCCGCGGATCTCGTCTCCGACCTGACGGATGCTGAGCTCGAGCTGTTGCTTCTTGCTCTCGAGGTTTCGCCGCCTTCCCTCGAAGAGGCGCTCTTCTCCCAGCAGGAGAGCGGAGACCTCCGGATCGGACCGGTCGAGGTCGTCCGGGAATTCGATCGCGCCTTCGCCATCCCGCTCGGCGAGGAGCCGGGCGCGCCTGATCGTGTTCTCGACGATCTGGGACCGGACGATCGAGAGTTCCGCCTTCGTCTGTGCGTCTTCGAGGCGGATCAGAACCTGGCCCTTCTCGACCGCGTCCCCCGCCCGCACCGCAATCTCCCGCACGATTCCGCCATCGCGGTGCTGGATTGCCTTCAGCTCCTCGTCCACCACCACCGATCCCTGCGAGATGACCGCGCCCGTGAGTTTCGCCGCCGCCGCCCAACCTCCGGCGCCGGCGATCAGAAGCACGGCAAGCACCACTCCTGTCAAAATCCGCGAACCGATCCCCAGGGATCCACTCGCCTCGCCATCGTGCCGGTTCCCCATCTCCACCCCCAACTCGCTACGCTGTTTCCATCAGGACAAATACGTGACGACCCTCGAGGATGATGGCCGTCTCGAAATGATCATCGTTGTCGAGATCGGCCTCGATGACCGTCTCGCTGACATCTTCGGCCCATTCGTTGCGAACCCGGATCGGGATCCGGTCGTCATCGATGCCCTCGCCAAGTACTTGTTCGAAGCGATCCTCGAACTTGTCGAAGACCTTTTCGAAGATGTCCCACCCTGACATCCTGATCCGGTCCCCGACCTCGAAATCCTCGATCTGGTACCTGGTGCGTTCGAGCCCCCGGGATTCAGGCAACGCCTCGCGACAGACGAACTCGTAGATGTCATTGCCCGCGCCGCCAACAATGGCGACACTCTCCCGCCCGATCCAGATGTGGTCGTCCCCGGCCCCGGCCACCACGCGCTCGAACCCGGCGATGGTGTCATTGCCGATCTCGATTCCGGTTGCCGTCCCTGCCATGAGGTCGATCTCGAGGGATTGTGTGGCCCCCGAATAGTCCAGGACGTCGATGCCTTCGCCGCCGTCATAGGAGTCATCCGCGCCATCCATCGCAGCCAGCACGTGGTCATCGCCCGCTCCGGCATCGACCCGGTCGGCGCCCTCGCCGTCGAGGATGACGTCGTTTCCCGCTCCGCCCGAGAGGTGATCCATGCCGGGACCGCCCGAGATCCGGTCGTCGCCGTCGCCGCCCGAGATCACATCATCGCCCTCGCCACCGCAAAGATCATCGTCGCCCGCGCCGCCAAGGATGCGGTCATTGCCGAGCCCTCCACGCGCCAGGTCGTTACCCGGGCCGCCATCAATGAAGTCGTCGCCGGCACCACCATCGATCACGTCATCTCCAGCATCGCCGAAGAGCGTGTCGTGCCCGTCGCCGCCCGCGATCCTGTCGTTGCCCGAGCCTCCGGAGATATAATCGTCCCCTTCGTCTCCGTTCAGGATGTCGTCGCCAGCCTCGCCGAGGATTGTGTCCTCTCCGGCACCGCCTGACAGGTGATCATCTCCGTCGCCGCCGAACAGCATGTCGTTGCCGGCACCCCCTTCCCCGACATCGTTTCCGCTGCCGCCACGCAGAACGTCGTTCCCGTCGCCGCCGATGAGAAGATCGTCCCCGGCCCCGCCGTCCAGGAGATCATCACCTGCGCCGCCGAAGAGGCGGTCATTGCCATCTCCCCCGTAGAGGCGATCGTTGCCCGCGCCGCCGAAGACGACGTCGTCGCCCGACCCGGCATGGACCTCGTCGTCGCCGTCTCCAGCGACGATGTGGTCCCGGCCGTCCCCGCCATGGATCAGGTCGTCTCCGCCACGCGCGTCGATGCGATCATCGCCGGAACCGGCGTGGATCACATCACTGCACGGGCTCCCGACCAGGAGATCGTCGCCGGGCGTGCCGATGAGCGGAGCGTAGGGCGCGACCGAAAAATGCAGGGTCTGCTCCACCGCAAGATCACCGTCGCTGATCCGGTAGCTCACCGTCACGGGACCGGAAGAATCCTCGGGCAGGAACTCCCAGGCCTCGTCCGAGATCATCCGGATCCGGCCGGACGAGACCGAGAGCGCCTCGATCCCGAGCGCATCGCCGTCAGGATCCTCGGCGCCGCGCAGAAAATCCCCCAAGCCGATGACCAGGACGGCGCATCCGGTGATGTCGGTCAGGGTCACTGGCCCGGAGACACGCGGGGCGCGGTTCGAGGCGCGATCCTGATCGTCCTCGCCATCATCGTTGTCGGCGCCTCCATCGCCCGAGCCGCCAGCGCCGCCGTCATCATCCGGATCGGTCGGCTTGGGGGTCTCGCCACGGTGCTCTTCTTCCGGCCGGCCTCCGGGGGGCTGTTTGGGAGCTTCCTCGCCCGCCGGTGCCTGCTGGCCCGCTCGGGGCGAAAGCGGAGCCGCACGTGCCCCCGACGCAGAACCCGGCGCCGCATTCTCGTTCGCATGGGTGGCCACGAAGCCCTTCGGCCGGAAGGCCGGAGGGATCACGGCCTGCCTGTCAGGGATTGAGAATGCGATGGTATCAGCATCCGCCTCACCCGTGAACGGAAACGAGAACCCATCCTCCGGGACGGCGCCGGAGCTTTCCGGGGCTTTCGCGCCAGGCTTGCCGCCCTCGATCACGTCCATCCCCGGGAGCGGCTGTGCCTCATCGGGGCGGCCTTCGGGTCCGGCATCCGCCGCTTCCGACTGTGGCGAGAAGAAGGCCTTGAAATAGAGGAAGACTGCCGCGAGGAGGAGGCCCAGCGTGCGGACCGTGCCCGACTTCTCCTCGGGCTTGCGTGCATAGGGCGCGGCCGGATCCGTCGACTCCGGCGCGCCCTTGGTACCCTTGACCGAGATCATGACGCCGTCACCGCAACCTTGCCGGCGTCCGGCCGGGGTGCCGACTTCGCCGCCGGGCGTGCCGTCCCGCCCCCGACGATCTGATCGCGCGGACCAAAGGCCGACATCTTGCCGTTCTGGATGACCGCCACGAGATCGACGGCGGCAAGCGCGCTGGGACGGTGCGCGATGACGACGACAATGCCATCGCGCGCCTTGACGGTTTCGATGGCGGCGGTCAGGGCCGCTTCGCCTTCACCGTCGAGGTTCGAGTTCGGCTCATCGAGAACCACCAGGAACGGCTCGCCGTAGAGCGCACGAGCAAGGCCGATGCGCTGGCGCTGCCCACCCGAGAGAGCGGTGCCATGCGGACCAAGTTCGGTCTGGTAGCCCTCCGGAAGCCGCACAACCATCTCGTGGACGCTTGCCGCGCGGCCGGCCTCGATGATCCGCCGCGGATCGGGCTCCTCCTCAAGCCGGGCGATGTTCTGCGCGATGGTGGTGTCGAGCAGCGTGTATTCCTGCGGCAGATAGCCGAGAAAACGGCCGAGCTCCTCTTCGTCCCATTGGGCAAGGTCGGCATTGTCGAGGCGGATACTGCCGCGCAGCACGGGCCAGATACCGGTCAGGGCGCGGACAAGGGTCGTCTTCCCGCCGCCGCTCGGGCCGATGATCCCGAGCGCCTGGCCTGCCTTCACCTCGAAGCTCACCTCGCTGAGGAGAACCCGCCCCGAACCCGGCGCCGCAACGGTAACGTTCTCGACCTTGAGCGCCTTTGCCGGAGCCGGCAGGCTCATCCGGTTCTGCGCCTTCTCGAGGATCGCGACCGTACCCTTCAACCGGTCGAAGGCGGTCCGCGCGCCCACCACATTCTTCCAGTTGCCGATCGCCAGGTCGATCGGCGCAAGCGCCCGCGCCGAAGCCACCGAGCAGGCGATGATCGCGCCGGCCGACAGCTCGCCGCTGATCGTGAGGAACGCGCCCAGCCCCAGGACCGCCGATTGCAGGATCATCCGCAGCACGCGCGAGATCGCCCCGAACGTGCCGCTGATGTCGTTGGCGCGGGTCTGCAGGTCGAGATGCTCGTTGTTCGCGTCGCGGAAGCGGCGCAGCGCCCGGGCCGAGATGCCCATTGCCCGCAGGCATTCCGAATTGCGCGCGTTCGAGTCGGCGATCGCGTTGCGCTGGATATATGCCTCGTGCGTCGCGGTGCTGAGCCGCCGCGTCATCAGCTCGGCCAGCAACGTCAGCACCGTCAGCACCACCGCGCCTCCCAGCGTCAGCGCCCCGAGCAGCGGATGGAGGGCGTAGACGAAGGCCAGGAAGAGCGGCATCCAGGGCAGGTCGAAAAGCGCCATCGGACCCTGGCTTCCGAGGAACCCGCGTACGGTATCGACGTCGCGGCCCCGCGCCAGCGCCTCGGCGGTCGAGAAGCCGAAGCGCGGCATGTCGATCGCCACCTGATGGGCAGCGGGTGCGACCTTGCGGTCGAGCCTGGCCCCGACCCGCACGAGGATCTGCGAGCGGACGATGTCGAAGAGGCCCTGGAAGAAGTAGAGCCCGATCGCGAGCGCTGAGATCGCGAGCAGCGTCGGGATGCTGCCGCTTGTCAGGGCGCGATCGTAGATCTGCATCATGTAGAAGGCGCCGGTGAGCGCGAGGACATTGATGATCCCGGAGATGAAGAACAGGAACAGGAAGATGCC
>CAYMOD010000137.1:0-6095 GCA_964391945.1 uncultured Rhodobacterales bacterium
AGCGGCGTGTGGACGACGCCATCCTTCACGAAGAAGACGTGGGCACCGGTCGCCTCGGCGACGTAGCCGCGGTAGTCCATCACCAGCGCGTCCGAGCAGCACTTCACCTCGGCCGCGTGTTTCGACATGGTGCAGATCATGTAGAGGCCGGCGGCCTTGGCCTAGCTCGGGATCGTCTCCGGGCTCGGGCGTTTCCATTTCGAGATGTCGAGCTTGGCGCCCTGCATCTTGGCATCGCCGTAATAGGCGCCCCATTCCCAGGCCGCGATCGCCATGTGGACCGGGTTGCGCTGGGAGGAGACGCCCATGTCGGGGCCGGAGCCGCGCCAGACCACTGCCCGGACATAGGCGTCAGTGAAGCCGTTCTCCTTCAGGGTCGCAACCTTCGCCGCCTCGATTTCATCGACCGTGCAGGGGCGGGCGATGTCGATCATGTCGCAGGAGGTGAGGAGGCGCTCGGAATGCTCGCGGCTCTTGAAGATGGTGCCGCCGTAGGCGCGCTCGCCCTCGAAGACCGAGCTGGCGTAATGCAGGGCGTGGGTCAGGACATGCACCTTGGCCTCACGCCAGAGCACGAATTGCCCGTCCATCCAGATGACGCCGTCCCGATCATCGTAGGCTCCTGTCATGGTGCGCTCCCACCCGAAATGAAGTTGCAGATCATGGCCGGGCGGCGATCGGAGCGTAGCTTCCGTTGCGCCAGGCCGGTTTGCGGGCGCTACCATCGAGGGGTTGGAATGTCAATGTCCCTGACATAAACTTGGACTGATGATGATGACGCAGGGCAGGACCTTCCATGGTGCAGAGCCGCATGTCGGCGAATCCCACGCGGGGCGAGCAGCTCCGCTTCCTGACGGACGACCAGCTCCGTCAGGGGATCGAGCTGATGTATTTTGCCTATCGCGGCTTTACGGCCGATCCGGACCGCATCCTCGTCGCGTTCGGCTATGGACGGGCGCATCACCGGGCGCTGCATTTCATCGCGCGGCGCCCGGGGCTTACGGTGAACGGCCTGATCGAGATTCTCGGGGTCACGAAGCAGAGCCTCAACCGCGTGCTGCGTCAGCTGGTGGGGGACGGGCTCGTCGAGAGCCGGGTCGGGCAGTTCGATCGGCGACAGCGGAACCTCACGCTGACCGAGCGGGGCCACGCGCTCGAGCAGGAGTTGGCAGCGGCGCAGCAGCAGCGGATGCGGGCGGCGTTCAGCCAAGCAGGACCGGAGGCGGTTGCAGGCTTCCGCGCCGTGCTCGAGGCGATGATCGAACCGGAGCTCAGGGAGCGGTTGCTGGGTCGTTCAGGGTCGGGACAGGTGTGAGGCAAGGCGTGGACTTCTGCCGGTTCTTGCAGCACGGCGCGGGCATGCGTCCGGTGGCGCCGGCCGGCCCGCGCCGTGCTGCGGGCAGGGGTGCCTGTGGCGGGAAGGGAAGGATGGCTGGAAGGCGCCTGATGAAGCGGCTCCTTCATCAGGGCGCTGCTGCCAGCGCTGGCCGATCTGGGCTGGCGTCAGGGGCGAGCGGCCGTTGGCCGCGGCTGACGCCACCCTTGACCCCGCTCCGACCATCGGAGGCGTGATGACGGAGGATCGCGAAGGGCATGTCCTCGTTGTCGATGACGACGCGCGGATCCGGACGCTGATCGCGCGCTACCTCGCACGGAACGGGTTCTGGGTGACCGGGGCGCGCGATGCCGCCCATGCGCGGCGCCTGCTCGAATCGCTCGAGTTCGACATGCTCGTGCTCGATGTGATGATGCCAGGGGAATCGGGGCTCGAACTCACGGCGTCCTTGCGCGAGGAGACCGCGGTGCCGATCCTGCTCCTGACCGCGCGCGGCGAGGCGGACGATCGTATCCGCGGCCTCGAGGCGGGCGCGGACGACTATCTCCCGAAGCCCTTCGAGCCGCGCGAGCTTCTCCTGCGCATCAACGCGATCCTGAGGCGGCTTCCGCGCGAGGAGAGCCGGCCGGCGCCGCCCCGCACGCTCCACCTCGGCGATGTGCACTACGACACCGGACGCGGCGAGCTCTGGCGCGGCGACGATCTCGTGCGGCTGACGGCGACCGAGGGGATGCTGATGCGCGCCCTCGCCGCCAGGCCGCACGAGCCGGTGAGCCGGATCGAACTAATGGCTGATCTCGGTGACGGGGAGGTCGAGGTGCAGGAGCGGGCGGTCGACGTGCAGATTACCCGGCTCCGGCGCAAGATCGAGGCCGATCCGAAGGTGCCGCGCTATCTCCAGACGGTGCGCGGTGCGGGATACATGCTGTCGCCGGACTGATCCGGGATCCCGAGGCAGGCAGGGACGCAGCTCCGGAAACGCCGATGCGCCGGCGGTCGTGAGGGAAGACTCCGTGTGCGGTCAGCCCTGCGGCGGCCGGATCACGCCCTCTTCGGTGACGATCGCATCGAGCCGTATGTCCGTCTCTTCGATCGGGACTTCCTCGATCTCCTGCGCTGCATAAGCAAAGCCGATGGGGTAGACGGGGCCCCGCTCCCTCAGCGCCGCGATCGTCCGGTCGTAGAAGCCGCCGCCATAGCCGAGGCGGTGGCACTCCCGGTCGAAGGCGAGAAGCGGCACGATCATCACCTGCGGGACGAGGTCCTCGCCCGTTTCCGGCACCATCACGTTGAAGGTTCCAGGCACCAACCGGCTTTGCTGTGTCCACTCACGGAAGCGGAGGGGCTGGCCCTTCGCCTCGATCACCGGGACGCAGATCCGGCAGCCGAGGCCGGAGAGGGCAAGCATGGCCGGCAACGGGTCGATCTCGCCGCGGATCGCGAGATAGGCCGAGACAACCTCGACATCGCGCAGGGTGGAGACGAGTTCGAGGACGTGAGCGGTGGCCTGGTGGGCGGCGCCGGGATGGTCGCGATGCGCCCCTGCCCGGCGCTCCATCGCTGCAGCACGGCGGATGCGCTTGATGTCGATAAGGTTGGTCATGTACGGGATGCTATGATTGGGGAAGCGGCGGAGCCGGTGCGACCGTGACGGCATCTCATCCTCGAGAGCCTGGATAACCAGGTGGGCGCCAGATGCGAAAGGCCACGACCCATCACAGAGCCAGCTCCCTCAAGAATGATTAAGGCCACCAGGATGCAGACCCCCACGGGAAGTCCAGCACCCGCCACCTGCTAATGTAGCCTCGAACTGCCGTATGTGAAGCCCTCATCGACTCCGGCAGACGGGACAATCGTCACGCGGCGCGACCCGGATCGTGCGCCACTCGGCGTCGAGCGCGTCGAAGATCAGCATCCTGCCGGCAAGGCTGCGGCCGGCGCGGGCGATGAGCTTGATCGCTTCGAGCGCCATCAGCGAGCCCACCACGCCGGGGAGCGCGCCGACGATCCCTGCCTCGGCGCAGGAGGGAGCGAGGCCCGCGGCAGGCGGCTCGGGGAAGAGGCAGGCGTAGCACGGGGTACCGGATGCCGGATGATAAAGGCTGATCTGCCCCTCCCATTGCGTCATTGCCGCCCCGATCAGGGGCAAGCCGGCGGCGACGCAGGCGGCGTTGACGGTCTGGCGGGTCGTGAAACTGTCCGATCCGTCGAGAACGAGGTCGGCGCCGCCGAGAATCTCCCGGGCGTTTCCGGGATCGAGGCGCAGAAGGACCGGGCGGATCTCGACATGCGGGTTGAGACCCGCGAGCCTTGCCGCCGCAGCGCTTGCCTTCGGTTCATCGACCGCTCCGGTATCGAAGATGACCTGACGCTGGAGATTCGAGACCGACACCCGATCGTCGTCGATGATGTCGATCCGCCCGACTCCGGCCGCGGCGAGATAGAGGAGCGCGGGCGCGCCGAGGCCACCCGCGCCGATGATGGCGATCCGGGCGGCGCACAGGCGTTGCTGGCCGGCGCCGCCGATCTCGCGCAGGACGATGTGACGGGCGTAGCGGGTGAGCTCGTCCTTGCTGAGCGTCATGGCAACGGCTTTCTGAGATGGATGCGGTCGTCCGCGGCAGCATAGGCGCGAAACCCGTGGCGGGCGAGGCAGGCGGCGGCGCGCGGTGTGAAGACGGTGGCGTCGAGCGTCCGCGCGCCGCGGCGGCGCGCTTCCTCGCCGGCCTGGGCGATCAGGCGCCCGCCGATGCCGTGGCCGCGGGCCGCGGGTGCGACCCAGAGAAGATCGAGGTCGGCATGCGGGCCGCGAAGGCGGAGCCGGGTATGGCCGACGAGCGTGCCTTCCGCGTCACGCCAGCCGACCGAGAGGTGCTGGTCCCGGATGCCGGTCTCGGCCGTGATTGCCGCTTCGGTGTCACGGGCGAGGGCCGCGTCGTCGGGGATGAGGACGAGGCCGGTCGGTGCGGGCACAGGCGCCCGTTCCGGGAGTGTGCGGCGCCGGATCGCCCGGATTGCCAGCACGTAGCCCGCGATCGGCACGGTCGCGATCCCGATCCAGAAGAGCGGCACGGCCGAGGCGCGCACCTCCTCGCGCAGCGCCGTCCCCGGCGGGAGCAACTGCGATCCGGCGAGGATGAGGACCACGACCGCGAGGATGAGACAGGACATGCTGGCGGGTGCGCGCAGCAGCCGTGCAAGCAGGAGCAGAAAGACGGTGATGGAGAGGACGGCGAACATGGGGGCGCGCCTAGAGCGTTTTCAGCGAAAGTAAGTACCGCTCTCGCGGTTCGAAAACGGGATCACTCCATGACATGAAGGACATGAAGCATATTCGGCGAACCGGTATTCGCCGAATATGCTCTGGCGCCCCGGGAGCGGGCAGGGCGGTACCGCGCTCATCCCGTGCCGGTCGAGCCGAAGCCGCTGGTGCCGCGTTCGGAATCCGCCAGGTCATCGGCCTCGGCCCAGGTGATGCGGGAGACCGGCGCGAGCACGATCTGGGCGATACGCATGCCGTGTTCGATCCGCACCGGCTCGGCCCCGTGATTGATGACGATCGCCACGATTTCGCCCCGGTAGTCGCTGTCGATCGTGCCGGGACTGTTGAGGAGGGTGAGACCATGGCGGAGCGCGAGGCCGGAGCGCGGGCGCATCTGGAGCTCGTAGCCCGCGGGGATTTCGACGGCGATGCCGATCGGGGCGGCGGCGCGTGCGCCGGGGCGAAGCGTGATGCCCTCCGCGCGGTTGGCGGGCGGCAGGTTGACGAGCACATCCATGCCGGCCGCGCCGCCGGTCTGGTATGCGGGCAGCGGGAGCGCCGGATCGGCATCGGGGAGGCGGCGGACGCGGACGGCGCTCACGTCAGCACCCCGACGATGCGGTCGACGAGGCGCTCGGCCACGTCCGCCTTGTCGAGACGCGGCCAGCTCTCCTCGCCCTCCCCGGTGATCAGCGTCACCATGTTCTCGGTTCCCCCCATGATGCCGGTGCCTTCGCCGACATCGTTGGCGACCAGCCAGTCGCAGCCCTTCCTCAGCCGTTTGGTGCGGGCGTTGGCAAGGACATCGTCGGTCTCCGCGGCGAAGCCGACGACGAGTCGGGGGCGGCCGGTCTCCATCTGCGCAATCGTGGCGAGGATGTCGGGGTTTTCCTTGAGCGCGAGTGCGGGGCCGCTGCCGGTCTTCTTGATCTTGGAGTGTCCCACCGTTTCGGCCCGCCAGTCGCCGACCGCGGCTGCGAACACTGCCGCGTCGGCGGGGAGGGCCGCCTCCACTGCCGCCAGCATTTCGGCCGCGGTCTCGATCTCGACGATCGTGCAGCCGGCAGGGCGTTCGGCCGCCGCCGGGCCGGTGATGAAGGTCACGTGCGCGCCGCGCCGGGCAAGCGCCGCAGCGATGGCACTGCCCTGCCGGCCCGAGGAGCGGTTGGCGATGTAGCGGACGGGATCGATCGGCTCGTGCGTCGGTCCGGATGTGACGATCACGTGGCGCCCGGCGAGCGGTCCAGGCCCGAAAGCTGCCGCGATTGCCGTGAGGATCGCCGGCGGCTCCGCCATGCGGCCGGGGCCGAACTCGCCGCAGGCCATGTCGCCCTCGCCCGGACCGACGAAGGCGATGCCGTCCTCGACAAGGCGGACGCGGTTGCGCTGCGTTGCCGGATGAAGCCACATGCGCGGGTTCATGGCGGGCGCCATCAGCACCGGCTTGTCGGTCGCCATCAGCAGCGTGCTTGCGAGGTCATTGGCGATTCCGTTCGC
>CAYMOD010000138.1:0-6070 GCA_964391945.1 uncultured Rhodobacterales bacterium
GCAAGAGCGGCGAACCCACGGCTCGTCTATGCCTGCGATCCGGTGATGGGCGACGTCGATCTCGGTTTCTTTGTCGACGAATCCCTGAGGGCGGCGACCAGAGGAAAAAGGCGGCAAGGACCGGGTGGCGGACCCAGCCCAGGAGGCCCGGCCTCCGCGGGTCGAACGTCTCGTTGCGTGTGCCGCCGAAGGAGAGCGGGTTGGGTTGGAAGAGGCCGAAAGCCACGATCAGGCTCGCCGCTGTCATCGCAGCCAGCACCAGCCAGTGCGCACCTGGCGGCTCGGGCCAGAGCAGAACGTAGGGCGCACGATCGGCAGCGACGAAGAGCGCGGCGAGCATGGCGAGCGACAGGACCGAATAGGCGATGCCAAAGCCCGCATGGCCAAGGCGCGCCACGAGCCATGGCCGCACCGGCGCGCGTACCGGAACCGAATGCAGGACGAAGAACCCGGTGAAGACCGCGATGAACTCGATCCAGCCCATCCGCTCACCTATCCGTCCGGGCTCTGGGCAGGTAGCGCCCGGAGAGCGTCGAGAAACCGGCGAATGCGGCGATCCAGAAGGCAAACAGGGCGCCGAGTGGCCAGTCGACGATCGGCGGCCGTCCGGTCCAGTCCGGCACCGCCATCAGGAGAAAGCCCGCGACGACTGCCCCGGGATAAGCGAACAGGAACTCGCGCGCGTGTCTGGATACGGGATCGAAGGCAATGGACAGGATGACGCGACCACTGAGCATGGGCACCCGGAGCAGCATGGACAGCATTGCTCGTAGCCCGATGCCGAAGAAGAACGGGCGGAAGCTGCAGGTCAGCAGGGCAGACCCGCGCCCGGCCCGTATCTGCTCGAGGGTGGTGCTCGATATTGCTCCGGTCGTTCCCGATGCTGCGCGTGGCCCTGTCACTGTCGCGTCGAAGGCGCGGGTACAATTACCGACACGGCGCTGAGCATGACAACAGTCACGAGCGTTCGCCGCGTTGGCGTTGCGTCTGTTGCGGGCATTCGCAATGCCCAGAACCTGCAGGTCATGCAGCGTTCTCAAAACGCGGAAACAGCACGTTGTTCTCGAGGTGGACATGCTCCATCAGGTCCACGCGGAACTGCGCCACCCCCGCTTAGAGTGCCTGCCAGGACCGACAGGCGCCTTCCGGCAGAGTGGCGTCGTTGGTGATGCGCGCGATCTCATTCAGGAACGCACCATGGTCATCGTGATCGTGCCGCATCTCGCGGATCGGCTGGGAGAGCCGATCTGCCGCCCGATCCCACATGGACGGGAAGATCATCAACTCTTCCTTTTTCATGTGCACCTCCAGCTCGCCTCGAATGCGTTGCAGGATTTCGCCAGCCCCGTCGGCACATCAGGATGGTTCACGTGAACCGCCTCGACCTTGCGTGAAAGTTCGATCAGCTCCAGGAGCTGTCACCCGTCATGATAGCAGGTCTGGATATGGTCGATGAGCGCGTCGGTCTCCTGCGGAGCCTGCGACGGGGCCGCCGGGTCAAGTTCGTCGAGCGCCGCTTCCAACTCATCCAGGTTGAGGCTGCGATCGTTGGCCGCGTCCTTCAGCGACACATTGCCATGGCAGCAGAAGTCGATGCCGAATCGGCGGAAGATGCCGGACGCGCCAGGAAGGCGCGCAGCGATCTCGCCGACGCTCTGGCTGTGCAGAGGGTGGGATGTTTCGGTCATGGCTCTCCACAGTTCGAGTCCGCGCGGGCCGGTAGATCTGCCGGGAGCCGGCATCATCCCTGCCAAGGCGCGTGGCGACGACTTGCTCCACGCCCGACCGTCCGATGTTGCTGCAAATCCGCTCTTTGAATGCTAATTATCTCCAGCTATATTCGGTATTCTAATACCGAATAAGTTCAGTCATACGGCTTGCAGTGTTCACCGACTACGGCTTGCGAGTCCTGATGCGTCTGGCCGGGGCTCCCGACGAGGCGGTGTCGACCGGAGTGATCGCCGAAGAGTTCGTGATCTCCCACCATCATCTGGCAAAGGTAGTGCGGGATCTCGGCCGCGACGGCTTCTGATAAAGCCGCCGCGGCCGGAACGGCGGGCTGACGCTTGCCCGTCCGGCGCAGACGATCACCGTGGGAGAGGTCGTGCGCTACCTGGAACAGCGTTTCGCGATGGTGGAATGCTTTCGCGTGGATGGCGGCGCCTGCGTGCTGAAGCCGCATTGCCAGTTGCGGTCGCAACTGGCGGCGGCACGGGAGGCGTTCATGGCCGAGCTCGACAAGACGACTCTGGCAGATTGCGCGTGGTCCAGCGGCGGATCGCCGATACACGCCTGAACATATCATTATCCAGGCGGTCGGTTCATGATCGTCTTTCGCCGTCTCATATCTCGCGGAGGCGGACCAGCCGTTGGACACCCCGCGACGCGAGGATCTGAGCCGCGCTGACCACCGCTTCGTCACGCGCCTCTCCGGCGGTCTTGAGATAGAACTCGACTGCGGCTTCGAGGCGTTCGACGGCGAGTGACAGCATCCTCGACGAATCCCCGGGCAGCGGTTCTCGTGATGCGGTCTCCGCCATGGGCCCATAATTCGCTGCGTTGGCGGCCTCCTCGGAGGCGATCTCGGCAAGCACGCGCGCCCAGGGGTCGCGCATGTCATCCAACCTGTCGGCGATGCGTCCGTGGAGATCGGCCAAGGCAGCCTCGCGGTTCGCGAGTTCCTGGCGGGTATCGGCGGGTGTCGCGGCGCGCAGTGTCTCGGTCGAGCTGCGCGTATGCTGTCCGTCGTGAAAGGCGTGCCGCCGGCCCGCGCGAAGCTCCCTCACATGGTCCATCTCGACCCTGGCGGCCCGTTCCGCTTCGACGCGAACTTCCGGGTCTTCGGCATGCGCGCTGACGTGAACCCAGTAGACGAATGCACGCTCGCTGTTCCGGACGGCGAGCGAGAACGCGTCATAAGGCGTGATGAGACG
The DNA here is from genome assembly GCA_964391945.1 of uncultured Rhodobacterales bacterium. Lineage (GTDB taxonomy): Bacteria > Pseudomonadota > Alphaproteobacteria > Rhodobacterales > Rhodobacteraceae > Amaricoccus. The sequence continues at coordinate 2,934 of CAYMOD010000138.1, forward strand.
CGATGACCCCAGATCTTCATGGTTGAAAACCAGGGATGCGCCCCCCGCCGAGGCAGATCCGGACGGGGAATGATGTGATGTTGCGATCGCACCGATCCGCTCGAATGCCGCTGCGGCACGGGGATTGCCAAGCTCCTCCATCCGCTGCGCCAGCCCGGCATAAAGCTCGCTGGCCTGGCGGGCGAGGCTTTCCGAGAGCGCGCGCACCTCCGCGGCACTGTTCACGCTGGCTTCCCGAAGGTCTTGAGCCATCTGGATCTTCCCTGCAGTTGAGGAACCTGATATTCCGGAGGCAACATAATCAAAGAGCGTCAGGAATCTCTGCCTGTGATGTGACATTTGCATGTTGTTGCGCCAGATCAAAGAGCTGCGGAGAGCAGCCGCGTACCACATGCTGAGGTCGGCAGGTTCAATGCCGCTCGGCGTTACGCCAGGCGCGGAACGGGAGAGTGAGGAATGGCCCGATCAGGATACCGGCTCGTAACAGGGTCGGAGGTATTTTCGCTCGTCGGGGCCATTCTCCTGCTTGTCATCGCCGTTCTTGCACCGCTGCCGGCGGCGGCGCAGGAGCGTCTCATGGAATTCCTCGACGGCGTCGATCCGGCCTCGCTGGTTCCCGGCGCTGACAGTTTCGGCGTCGCCGCCGGCAGCCCGCCCGTCGCGCCAGCCCTCGCCAGCGGCGAGGTGATCGGTTTCGTCTATCTGAACTCGGACTTTGCCGATTCCGTCGGTTATTCCGGAAAGCCGATCCATATCCTCGCCGGGATCGATCGCGAGGCGCGCATCACCGGCATCGAACTGGTCGAGCATCAGGAGCCGATCGTTCTCATCGGCATCCCCGAGGCACGGGTGATCGAGGCGATCGACTCGCTGATAGGTACGGATATCGCCGCAGTTTCCGCAGGCCAGCAGCCGCTGCCGCAGGTGGATATCGTCAGCGGCGCCACCGTTACCGTTCTTGTGATGGGCGAGAGCGTGCTGCGTGCCGGCATCTCGGTGGTGCGCGAGGGCAGACTTGCCGAACTCGCGCCGGAAACCGAAGCGGCCGCGTCCGCCGCGGCTCCCGAACGATCGATCCGGGAGGAGGCGGGGGAGAGGCTGAACTGGGAGGAACTCGTTGGCGATGGCTCGGTACGCCGCCTGTCCCTGTCGGTCGGCGACGTCAACGACGCCTTCGAGCGCTCCGGTAATGCCGAGGCGATCACGCGGCCCGAGCGCGGAGAACCCGACGAGACCTTCATCGACCTCTATACCGGCCTTGCGACGATCCCGACGGTCGGACGGTCGCTCCTCGGCGATGCGGGCTACGAGCAGATGCTCGATCGGCTCGAGCCCGGTGAGCACGCGATCGTCGTGATGGGGGAGGGACGTTATTCCTTCAAGGGGTCAGGGTATGTGCGGGGCGGCATCTTCGACCGGATCGAACTGATCCAGGATGTCGACACGCTGCGCTTCCGTGACCGCGATCACACCCGCCTCGTGAGTGTCGCGGCCGAGGGCGCGCCGCGCTTCTCCGAGGTGAGCCTCTTCCGCATCCCCGCCGGGTTCGGGTTCGATCCGGTCGAGCCCTGGACGCTGCAGTTGCTGGTACAGCGGGCGACGGGGCCACTCGACAAGGCATTCACCACCTTCGGCCTGACCTACACCCCTCCCGAGCGTTACATCGACACGGTGGCGCCGCCGGCACCCGAACCCGTACCCACTGTCGCTGCCTCCGTCGACGAGGCGATGCCGGGGGCACTCTCCGACCCGCTCTGGCTCCGCATGTGGCGCGACAACACCGTGAACATCGCCATCGCCGCCGTCGCGATCGGGGTGCTGACGATCATCTTCTTCTTCCAGGACGCGCTGGTGAAACGGTACCAGCTCTATCTCTGGGTCCGGCGCGCGTTTCTCGCGTTCACGCTGGTCTGGATCGGCTGGATCGCCAATGCCCAGCTCTCGGTGGTGAACGTCCTGACCTTCACCAACTCGCTCATCACCGGCTTCAGCTGGACCTACTTCCTGTCCGCACCCCTCATCTTCATCTTCTGGGTCGCGGTCGCGGCGGGGATCCTGTTCTGGGGGAGGGGGCCGTTCTGCGGCTGGCTCTGCCCGTTCGGGGCGTTGCAGGAGCTGCTGAACAATGGGGCGAAGGCGCTGAAGGTGCCGCAGATCAATGTTCCCTGGGGCCTCAACGAGCGTCTCTGGCCGATCAAGTACATCATCTTCCTCGGCCTCTTTGGCCTTTCGTTCTACTCGATGGTGATGGCCGAGATCGCGGCCGAGGTGGAGCCGTTCAAGACGGCGATCACGCTCAAGTTCATGCGCGCCTGGCCATTCGTCCTCTTCGCCGGCGCCCTCCTCGTCATGGGGCTGTTCATCGAGCGGTTCTTCTGCCGCTATCTCTGCCCGCTCGGCGCGGCCCTCGCTATCCCGGCGCGGATCGCGATGTTCTTCCCCTGGCTCAAGCGTCACCCGCAATGCGGTTCGCCCTGTCATCGCTGCGCCAAGGAATGCCCCGTGCAGTGCATCCATCCCGATGGACACATCAACCCCAATGAGTGCATCTGGTGCATGCATTGTCAGGATCTCTACTGGGACGAGCATCGCTGCCCGGCGATGATCCAGAAGCGCCTCCGGCGCGAGAAGGTCGCAGCAGCGCCGCCGCCCGGTGGCAAGCCGCCAAAGCTCAAGCCGGCGAACCCGACGCGCGCCCGGGTGATCGACGGCCATCCCAACGCCACCTCAAGCTGATCAAGGAAGGACAAGTCATGGAAAAGAAGGAACCGCGCGGGTTGAACCGGCGCCAGCTTCTCGGCACCTCCGCAGTCGTGGCGGGCGTCGCCGGCGCGGCGGGCCTCGGGGCATTCGGCGGATCGACGGGCGGTGCTCGCGCCCAGGCGGGTGGCAACGGCCATGCGTCCGTGGCACCCGGAGAGCTCGATGAGTACTATGTCTTCGTCAGCGGCGGCCAGAGTGGGGAGATCCGCATTGCCGGCCTGCCCTCGATGCGCGAGCTGATGCGCATCCCCGTCTTCAACCGTGACAGTGCGACGGGATGGGGCCAGACGAACGAAAGCCTGAAGGTCCTGACCGAGGGGCTCCTCCCCGAGAGCCGCGAGCTCCTCGCCAAGCGCGGTCTCGAGACCTACCAT
>CAYMOD010000139.1:0-6037 GCA_964391945.1 uncultured Rhodobacterales bacterium
GCTTCGAGGTTCAGGTCTTTGCCATGGTCGGCCTCTCGAGCCAGGCCGAGGCCGCCCTCGCGGGCTTCGAGGCGCTGGCGCAGGGCTGGCCGCTCGTGCGCGAGTGCCACATGCTGAACGGCGAAATCGACTTCATCCTGAAATGCGTGGCGCCGGACCTTTCGACCTTCCAGACCTTCCTTACCGAGGAACTCACCGCTGCCCCGAAGGTCGCAAGCGTCAAGACATCGCTCGTCATCCGCTGCGCGAAGAACGAACCGATCGTGCCCTTCGACATGCTCGAAATCCGCGCCGGGACCTGAACATGCCGTTGACCGGAGGTCGGGGCCGGTCCTGACTGGACCGCGGTCCTCGCCAACGAAAGCCATCTCCGCAACCACCAGAAGGGCGCCAGCCAGGCTTGCGCACGCCGGCCGGGATCAACCCTGCTGCCAATTGGCCGAGCGAACCTGCCGGCTGGTTCCGGCACCTGAGCTTTCGATCCTGGTTCCAGGGGCGAAGCGAGCAGTATTTCTGCGCCAGCCGCCACGATCGTGGAGACGAAGGCTCTGGTTCACGAAATCATCGTGATCAGGCGCTCCCCTGCGTTCCGCCTCTGGGGCAAGAGCCATGCGCCCCGCCCATCTCCAGGGATGGGGCTGATAGTCTCCCCCCCCCTCGTTCAAGATCCACGGGCTGCGGCGGGGCGCAGGAACCGTGTGGCAAAATTCATGGGGCAGCCCCTTCGGCTCAGAAATCCAGCCCGAGATCGAGCGTCCCTGCGGTGTGGGTCAGGGCCCCGGAAGAAATGTAGTCGACCCCGGTCCGGGCTACCTCCGATATGCGCTCCAGTATCATGTTGCCCGAGGCTTCCGTGACCAGCCGGCGTTCGACCAGTCTCACCGCCTCGCGCAACGTCTCCGTGCTCATGTTGTCGAGCAGCACCACGTCCGCCCCGCCCGTCTCGAGTACCGTCGCGAGCTGATCCAGTCGGTCAACCTCGATCTCGATCCGCAGCATGTGCGACGCCTGGGTCCGGGCCGCCTCGAGCACCTGCCGCACGCCGCCCGCCGCGGCGATGTGGTTATCCTTGATCAGGATGGCGTCCGAGAGCCCGAAGCGGTGGTTCACGCCGCCGCCGTGCAGGACGGCCTGCTTTTCCACGAGGCGCAGCCCCGGCGTCGTCTTTCGGGTACAGGCGATGCGGGTCGGGGTGCCGCGGGCCGCCGCGACATACGCCGCCGTCAGGGTGGCGATGCCGCAGAGCCGCCCCGCGAAGTTGAGCGCAACGCGCTCGGCCGCGAGGATCGAGGCCGCGGAACCCGAGACCTCGAGCAGGACGTCGTCCGGGGCGATCCGGCTTCCATCCGGATGCCGGATCGCCACGCGCAGATCCGGATCGAGCAGCCGGAAGGCAAGGGAGGCGACGCGCATGCCCGAGACGATTCCGGCCTCGCGCGCGCGGATGCAGGCATCATAGGTGATATGCGCCGGAACCACGGCACGCGTCGTCACATCGCCATAAGGGCCCAGATCCTCGGTCAGCGCCGCGCGGACAAGGGGTTCGAGCAGGAGATCGGGGATGCCGTGGCCGGGGGTCATGCGGCGGTCTCGGCGACGTGACCGCGAAGGGTCCGGGCATCCTCAAGCATCAGACAGCTGCGGCTTGCCAGGGGAGGTCTGGGGAAGGGAAAGTCGGCGCGGAAGTGGCTGCCGCGGGATTCCTCCCGCAAAAGCGCGGCCGCCGCGATCAGGGTGGCGGTCGCGGTCATGTTCAGCACGGAGCGGACACCGCCCGCTCGGGTTTCGAGGCGGGATATCCGGCCGAGAGCGGCGATCAATCCGGCGGCGGTGCGGGTGACGCCCGCATGCTGCGTCATGATCCCGCGCAGATCTGCAACCAGGGCTGCGGAGGGAGCGTGGCCGCCGTCCTCGAACACCACGCGGACCTCCGGGACCGATTCGAGCGGGTAGCCGGAGCCGGCGATATCCGCGGCACAGATCCGGGCCATTACCAGCGCCTCCAGCAGGCCGTTCGAGGCCAGCCGGTTCGCACCGTGGAATCCGGTCGAGCCAGCCTCGCCGCAGACCCAGAGATTGCCGAGGCTGGCGCGACCGCGCATGTCGGTCTCGATGCCGCCCATGTGGTAGTGCGCCGCGGCGGCCACCGGGATGCAATCCCTGACGGGGTCGATCCCGACGCGCAGGCAGATGTTGGAGACGACCGGAAATCGCGTGCGCAATTCGCGTCCCAGCGCGAGACGCGTGTCGAGCATGGGACGGTTGCCTGCCGCACTTTCGGCAAAGACCGCCCGCGCGACGATATCGCGCGGAGCGAGTTCCGCGTCCGGATGAACCGCGGTCATGAACCGTACGCCCTGCCGGTTGACCAGGACCGCGCCCTCCCCGCGCAGGGCTTCGGTCGCCAGCGGCGCAGGATCCTCGCCGATGTCGAAGGCGGTCGGGTGAAACTGCACGAACTCGGCGTCGGCGATCCGCGCCCCCGCCCGCGCCGCAGCCCCGATGATCTCGCCACGGATGCGCGGCGGGTTGGTGGTGACCGCGTAAAGCCCGGCGGAGCCGCCGCCCGCGAACAGGAACCTCCGGGCGCGGATCGTCACCGGCATCGACGGGCGCGAGGCGCGCTCGAGGATCACGCCCGTGACCGCACCGTTTGCTGTCTCGACCTCCGTAAGGATAGCGTCTTCGAGGACCTGGACCGAAGGCGTGGCGCGCACGGCCGCGATCAGCGTCTCCATGATCCGGCGGCCCGCCTGGTCGCCATGCACCCGCACCACGCGGGCAGTGCTGTGCGCACCCTCCCGGCTCATCGCATAGCGGCCTGCGCAGTCGCGGTCGAACGGCGCGCCCATGGCGGCCAGCCGCTCGATCAGGGGGCGCGCCATGCGCGTGATCTCGCGCGCCACCGCCTCGTCCACCGTCCCGGCGCCGGCCGCCACGGTGTCGCGCGCATGCGCGGCGGGACTGTCGGCGGCATCCATGGCAGCAGCCACGCCGCCCTGAGCCCAGGCCGAACTCGCCCCCTGCCCCAGCCGCTCCGGCGAGATGACGAGCACCGCCCGCGGCGCCAGTTCGATCGCGGCGAAAAGGGCGGCGAGCCCGGCGCCGACGATCACCACGCGATCGGTTGAAACGGTCCTGGTCACGACCCTGCTCAGTTGGCGGCCGCGCGACTGAGCGTGATCATCCGTTCCACCGCCCGCCGTGCATCGGCGGCGATCTCCGGCGCCACGCTCACCTCCTCCGTCATCGTGTGGAGCGAGTACAGGATGCGCTCCAGCGAAATCTTCTTCATGTACGGGCACATGTTGCAGGGTTTGGCGAATTCGACCTCGGGCAGTTCGTCGGCGATATTCGCGGCCATCGAGCATTCGGTGACCAGCATCGCCTTCTTCGGCCGGTTCGCGTGGACCCAGTCGACGATACCGCTCGTCGACCCGGTGAAATCGGCCTCGGCAACAACGTCCGGCGTGCATTCCGGATGCGCGATGATCGCGACCTCGGGATCGTGCGCGCGATAGTCGCGCAGGTCCTGCGCCGTATAGAGTTCGTGCACGATGCAGCTTCCTTCCCACCAGACGATCGTCTTGTCGGTCTGATTGGCGACATTCTGGGCCAGGAACCTGTCGGGCGTCATGATCACGACATCGCTCTCCTGCGCATTGACGATCGCCAGGGCGTTTGCCGACGTGCAGCAGATGTCGGACGCCGCCTTGACCGCCGCCGTCGTGTTCACATAGGACACCACCGGCGCCCCGGGATATCTCGCCCGCATCGCCTCGACCCCTGCCGCATCGATACTCTCGGCCAGCGAACAGCCTGCTTCGGCATCGGGAATGAGGACGGTCTTCGACGGGTTCAGGATCTTCGATGTCTCGGCCATGAAGTGCACGCCGCACTGCACGATCACCTGCGCCTCGACCCTGGTCGCCTCGACCGCGAGCCTGAGACTGTCGCCCACCACGTCGGCGACGCCGTGGTAGATTTCCGGCGTCATGTAGTTGTGCGCCAGGATCACCGCGTCCTTCTGTTTCTTCAACTCGTTGATTGCCACCACGTAAGGTGCGTGGATCGCCCAGTCGGAAGGCGGGATCACGCGCTTCATGCGCCGGTAGATGTCGCTCGTCGAATTGGCGAGGTCGAAGGAGGGGGAGAGGTCGTAGCTCTCACGCAGCACGGCACGGATGTCGGTGGGTTCAAGCACTCTGGATGCCCTTACGTTAAGCATTCAAATGTGTCCTTTATCCGCGGCTGTCCGCAATGTGGATCCCGAAGTTACGCCGGGACCGGTTTCCAGAGGCAACGGCAGCGGAACCACCCGTTCGAATAATTCCCTGCTAATTCCCTGCGCTACACGAATGTCCGTATTCGCGTTGTGCAACTGCGGTTCCCGATGATCGCGAAAGGCCGCTCGGCGCCGGGTGCTGTCTGGTGGTCGGGATTCGTCGCGGGTGATCGCCAGCGTAATGGAGATTACATGATCATGTGACGAGATCAATGGACGTGGCGAGAACCGGGCGAGGACTGGGGCGCGCTTGGCCTATCCCCGGACCGGACCACAAGCGGCAGCAGCGGAATAGCGGACGCGTTGCGCCCTGCGGGCTCATCCAGATCCTTGATCCTGCGCTGCGGCGGGATCAGGAGGAGCCAGGCAGCAGGATCCTGTCACGCCTCATGAAGCTGATGCGATTGCCTGCCCTATGACCAGGAGGTCGTGGGCGACAGAACGAGCCTCGTTCTGGGCGATGCGGATCCCTTCGCGATCCCCTTGTCGCATGGCATCGAGTTCCATAAGCGCGGCAGGGTGGGGCGGAATCCGGAAACCGGCCCCGCCGAAGCCGTCCTGGCGAAGGCCGCCATTGTGGGTCGGGCCTTTCTCTCCGGGATGGGCGCCGCATGATGGAGCGTCCCCCCTCGGGATGCCGCCGGGCAGCGCACCCGGAGGGATGCCGGGCGACGACTGCGGTGCGGTCGCCGTCTGGCCGACCTGATCGACCTCGACGGCTGCGCCGCCGACTCGATAGACACGCTGCCGGAAGGCCCGGGCTGGCGCTGCCCGCAGTTGCACCCCCGCCTCGGGCGGCGGAGTCGGAAATCCTGGTTGCCCATACCCCGGCGCACGGCGGGAACCGACCAGTATTCACCCTCCTCTTGGAATATCTTCCCGAACTATAGCGCAGCCCTTGCCCAATGAGGGAAAGTTTTCTAATTCAGGCCGAGCGACCCCGCAGAGCGACGACGGATCCAGCTCTCGTCAGACAGTTCTGCAGGCAGATCGTGCGGGATAAGCGAGAGAGGCATCGGTGTGAAAGACAAGATTTCAGGCCCGTTGGTGAGCGCCGAATGGCTTCAGGAGAATCTGGACAACCCGAAGGTGCGCATTTTCGAGGTCAGCGTTGATCCCGAGGTCTATGCGACCGGGCACATTCCGGGCGCGGTCAACCTCAATTGGCACACGGATCTTGTCGATACCGTGAACCGGGACCTGGCCCCGCGCGAGAAGCTGCAGGAAAAGCTGCAGGAGGCCGGTGTCGGGGACGACACGACCCTGGTCATCTATGGCGACAACAACAACTGGTTTGCAGCCTGGGGCGCCTGGGTGCTCGATCTCCATGGCCTCGGGGACCGGGTGAAGCTCCTCGATGGCGGCCGGAAGCTCTGGGAGGCGCGCGCGCTGCCCATGACGGCAGACGCGCCTTCGTTCGAGCGAACGTCGCTCCAGCTTCCGGAACGGAACGGCGCGCTTCGCGCCCGGCTGGTGGATGTCCTCGAAGTGGCGGAAGGCCGCAGCGCGGGCGCCCTCGTCGATATCCGTTCTCCGGAGGAGTACTCGGGCAAGATCTTCGCGCCCGAAGGCGTCAAGGAACTCTCGATCCGGGCAGGTCACATTCCGGGCGCGGAGAACGTGCCCTGGGCCACGATCGTCAACGAGGACGGTACCTTCAGGGCAGTCGACGAGATCCGCAGGATCTATGCCGAAAAAGGTATAAACGGGTCCAGACCGATCATCACCTACTGCCGCATCGGAGAACGTTCG
>CAYMOD010000140.1:0-2412 GCA_964391945.1 uncultured Rhodobacterales bacterium
CCCCAGTCCTGCCGTGTGCCGTCGCGCAGCATGGCGCGGTACGCCTGCCCGATTTTGCCGAGGTCGTGCAGCGCCGCCATCAGCACCACGAGGTCGCGGTGTGCCGGCGCCAGCGCCAGCGGCTCGGCCAGCACCTCGGCGACCGCGGCGACGTCGAGCATGTGGTAGATCGCGGGATGCTCGATGCCGTCCACGGCGCTCTTGCCAGGCCAGCGGGCGATCAGGTCAGCGCCAAGCGACATGTGTCGGTCCTCAACAGGCGGGGCAGAAAAGCCGGACCTCTTCATACTGGCTTCAGGGCGTGGCGAGGTCGAGAGCGTCGCACCACAGGGCGAGCAGTGGCGGCGATCCCGTCACCTGCGTGAAGATCTCCGGCCGCGGCCAGAGCGCGATCAGCACCAGCGCCACGATCACAAAGAACCACACCATGATCGCTGGCATCAGAGGCCTCCGCAGGATGCGATTGCCCGGTCAGCCAGGATAAGCACCGCCGTCACCAGCGCGCCGATCGCTGCCGCCCACCAGATGGCGCGGTCCTCGTGCCTGGCCGATGACGGATCGACCGGGGGCGTCTCGACCGGCTCCCGCCTCCGGGTCAGGGCTTGGTCGATGCGGGCGATCTCGGCCCGCAGGTCGAGCGGTTCGCTGGGCCCGGTCATGGGCATGCCCTCACGATCATCTCGAGCAGCAGCAGGCCGACGCCCGCCATGATCGCGACCAGCATCGCCTTGATCACCCGGATGTCGCGCTGCATCGCGGCGAGCGCGCGCCGGAACGCGGCAGCTTCGTCGGTGATCTCGGTCATCATGTGCTCCACAGCGCGGCGAGCGGCCAGCCCTGCGCCTCGAACGGCGGCAGCCGCACCTCCTCGTCGTCGTGCAGCGCGCCGACCAGCGCCCAGCCGAGACCGTCGCGGCGGAAGGCCTCGAGCACCCGCGCCTCGACATCGACATGCCAGAGGAAGCCGACGCCGTGCTCGGCGCAGAGGTCGCGTCTCCAGGTCCTTGTCGCGGCCCGGTCGTGCGGGTCCATCACCTCGCAGATCCAGCCCGGCGCAATGCCGTGGTCCCATGTCTCCGGCAGCACCAGCATTCGCTCCCGACGCCAGCCGGCGAGCGCCGGCTCCACCACGGCGGTGCCGAGATGCACCTCGGGTCCATCGAGGATGATCCAGCCGCCCGGGCCGAAGCGGTCCTGGTCGAAGCCGTAGAGCGCGCGGCCGAGGCGGCTCCCCGCCAGCCGCTGGCGGTTCGAGGGGCGCGGCGGCTCAGCCATGGCCGTCTCCGACGAGCGGGCGCAGGTACGGAAGGTAGACGCCGATCAGCACGAGGACGAGCAGCACCGTGTTGATGCTTGCCAGCCACATGATCCGGTCGAGACTGCGCTTGATCGAGTCGAGCCGGGCCTCGGGGTCCGCATCGTCGGTCACGGCAGCAGCCGCACGACCAGCGCCGCGGTCAGGACTGCGGTGACGACGGCAGTCGCCGCGCTCCAGGCCACCACAACCAGGAAGGCGCTCTTCCAGAAGTCCCCGATCCGGCGCCGCCAGACCGCTTCGGTGGCGTCCATGATCCGCTTGCGCCAGACCTCTTCGGAGTCGGGTTCGCGCGCGAGGGCGGTCCTTGGTTCGGATCGAGATGCGAGTCTCGATTCGGATCGGGGTGCGAGGGTGGGCTCCGGTTCGGGCCGAGGGGCGGTGCAGGCCTCCTGCAGGATGGCAGTCAGCGTCTCAGCCTGCCGGCGTTCCATACCGGACGCCTCGAGCTGGCGCGCAATTCGCAAAGTCTCGTTTGGCGGAACGGGCATGGGTGGTTCTCCCGTGGCTCCAGGGAACATCCTATGCCTCGCGAGCATGTTAATCAAAATTTTGTGCTTCGCGATTCCGGGCTCCGCAGAGCGGCTGTCGGCCTGCCCGTGGTGTCCTCGATGCGGTGAGTTTCGCGGCGCTGAAGACCTGGCCGCCCTTCGGACGTAGCTGGACCCGGCGCATCGCCCGACCTGCAGGTGGTGGCGGATTGCAACCTGCCCTCTCACGAGCCCGGACCCCGGCGTGCTGTACCTCGCCGTCTCGAAACGCGTATAATGATTTCGCCGCCCGTGAGTCTCGAGCTTCCCCCAAGGCAGGCAATCGCAGGGTAATGGATCGGGATCCCAGTCGGCGGTTCCAGCATCGCCGCCGGGCAGGGGGGATCGGTTGGGCAACGAGATCAGCTACCGCGGCTACAGCGCCCGGGTCGAATACGATCCGGAGGACCGGATCTTCTTCGGCCGGGTCGCCGGCATCCGCGGCGGCGTCGGCTTCCATTCCGCCAGCGTCGACGGGCTGCTCGAGGCGTTCCAGGCGGCGGTCGAGGACTATCTCGAGACCTGCGCCCGCGTCGGCAAGCCGCGGCAGCGGCCAGCACTCCTAAC
>CAYMOD010000140.1:2512-5994 GCA_964391945.1 uncultured Rhodobacterales bacterium
ATCTCGAGACCTGCGCCCGCGTCGGCAAGCCGCGGCAGCGGCCAGCACTCCTAACTGCGATTATGAGTTGTAGAGCCCCCTAACCGCGCGAATGCATGCAGGCACCCATGCATGGCAGGCCCCGCGCCTCCGCCCTAACCTGCCCGGATGCGAATCATCACCATCGCCGCCCAGAAGGGCGGGGCCGGAAAGACGACCCTCGCCCGCAACCTCGCCGTCGCCGCCGCGGCCGAGGGCCGGCGCGTGCTCTGCCTCGACCTCGATCCGCAGCAGAGCCTGCGGCTGTGGTGGCAGGGGCGTTCGGCCGAGGCGCCCGTGATGCTCGAGGCGGACCCCGCCCCGGAGGCGCTGAGCGCGACGCTGAGCGCCGTCAGGGCCCGGTTCGACCTCGCCCTCATCGACACGCCGCCTGCCGCCTCCCAGTGGCTCAGGGAGGCGCTGGCGGCGGCCGACCTCGCCCTGGTCCCGGTGCGGCCCTCGCCCGACGACCTGCGGGCCGTGGGCGCGACGCTGGCGGCGCTGCGGGCGGCGGGGACGCCGTTCGCCTTCGTGATGTCGCAGACGCCGCGGGCGCGGATCACCGACGAGGCGGTGCGGGCGCTCGCCCAGCACGGGCGGGTGGCGCCGGTGAACCTCGCCCAGCGGGTGATCTACGCCGAGACCGCGGCCACCGGCGAGGGCGTCACCGAAGCGAAGGACGCGCGCGCCGCCGGCGAGATCGCGGCGACATGGGGCTACGTGAGGGGGCTGCTCGAGCAATGAAGAAGAAGGGCCTCGGCCTCGACCAGATCATCGATCCGGCGGCCGCGCCGCAGGACACCGGCATCCCGCAGCGGGGCGCGGCGCGCCTGCCGGACGAGCCGGAGCGGCGCTCCGACCAGATGTCGATCAGGATGCGACCGGGCATCCGGAAGGAGATCATCGCGCTCGCTGACGCCGAGCGCGTGTCGATCGCCGAGATCATCGAGCGGGCGGTGATGGCGTACCGGAAGCGGGGGCGGTGATACCCCGAGCTGAGGCGTTCACGATACACCGATCTTCAGGAGCCAAAGCCGTGAGCACGAAGCAGGAGCAGCTCGATCTTTTCGTGGCGCTGATCGGCGATGTGCCGCTGCGCGACGACAGGGAGATGATGTCAGCGCCGATGGTGAGCCTCGCCAAGCGCCCGCCCGACCGGCTGGAGTGGCACGGGCCGAGCGGGCAGCACGTCATCATCACGGCGAGGCCCGGAAAGATCGCGACGATCTGGGATTTCGACGTGATCATCTGGGCGATCAGCCAGATCAACACCGCGCTCGAGCGGGGGCGCCCTACGTCCCCGACGATCACCTTCCGGCCCTACGACATGTTGAAGGCCATCGGCCGCGAGCCCGGGGGCCGCCAGTATGAATTGCTGAAAGCCTCGCTTGACCGGCTTCGCGATACCCGGGTCCGGACGACGATCCGCCGTCGGGACAAGGAGCGTTACGAGGACTTCAGCCTCCTGTCCGAACTCACGCTCGATGAAAGGGACGGGAAGCCGCTCGGGGCGCAGATTACGTTGCCGCGCTGGATCTACCATGCCGTGCTGGAGCGGACCGAGGTGCTGGCGATCAGCCCGGAGTATTTCAAGCTGACGAGCGGGCTCGACCGCTTTCTCTACCGGCTTGCCAGACGGCACGCCGGCAACGGCCGCGACAATCCCGATGGCTGGTGCTTCACCTTCAGGGATCTGCACACGCGGACGGGAGCCCGGCACCATACGGCCAGTTCGCGCGCGACCTGCGCAAGGCCATCGAGCGCGACGCGTTGCCCACCTACACGCTGTCCGAGGAACTGGGCGCCAACGGGCCGCTGTTGCGGCTTCAGTGGCGTCGGGTGCTGCCGCCGGGGACGTGACATCACTCACTTTCTGACGGGCTCCTGTCGTACATCACACACTTTTTGGGCCTCTGGAGTCGTACATCACACACTTTTCCTCGTACATCACACACTCGGCCGTGTGAGGTGTGCAATGTATATCAAGAGCTTATCGGAAAATCCTAGAAGCCTAACTACTTTAACTATTAAGAATCTTTAACGGAGAGGGCGTGTCTGACCCTGTGGATAAGTTGGAAACGACACGGCACCTAGCTATCTATAGATGCTCTCCCCGAAGGGGCGGGGGAGGACCGGCTATGTGGCTGACTTCGCATTCCGACCGGCTCGCGCAGGAACTCCCCAGACCCCCTACCGGGCTTTCGAGGGCTGACGCTTTAGCCCGCGTTCCCGTCGATCAGCGCCTGCAGGACGTCGCGGGTCTGTTTGAACCGCTTGGCGTGGAAGCTCGAGAGCGGGAATTCTACTCCGTAGGCGAGGCTCAGAAGCGCGCTGGCCACATCGCGGCACTGCCGGTCGACGCGGCCGTCACGGTGGAGCGCGATCGCCCGGTTGCGGAAGGCGGCGACGCAGGTGACGGCCTGCTGCACGTCCTCGTGGCTCACTCCCGGCCCGGTCCTGCACACCCTGTCGAGACGGCGGATGGCGGTGCGGCCCGCCTCGCGGAGTTCCCGGTCCATCATCCTCTCTCCCCGAGTGCGGCACGGCCGCGCCTGTGGACCGGTGACAGGCGCTGTGGCAGGCCCCCAAGCGAAGCAACCCCGAGCGTGTGGTTCACCACCGTGCCGTCGGGCAGCGTTTCGGTATAGGTCTCGTCGCGGGTGCGTTTCACGAGTTCCGCGATCCGTTCCATCGCCCACTCAAGCGGCACATCGCGCCATTCCCGCGATCGCGGGGCCCGGTGCTTGACGGTCGTGAGCCGCTTCGGATTGGTATGCACCCCGAAGAGGCCGGCCCCCTTGGGACAAAGGGTTCCCTCGTTGATCGGGCTTTCCGGGTTGCCCTCGACATGGAGAAGGCGGCCATTCTTCACATAGAAGAGCGTCGAGCAGCCGACGGCGCAGAAGGGGCAGACGCTGGTGCCGATCCGGTCGGCCGCCTCGAGCCGGGGCCGCAAACTTTCCGAGAGGGTCGAGCGCGCGGCGGCACTTCGAGCACTCTCGCCGCGCGCTTGGCGTGGCAGTGACCAGTTCCTGAGGAAATGGTCGAGGCGGCGGAACGGCGGCTGGCGGAAGTGAGACATCGGCCCGTGGTGTCTCCCGGTTTCAGATCACGATGAGGCGCTCGGCTACGGCTACGTGGCCGGCCTCCGCCGAGCGGAGCCTCCCCATAACCAACCGCCCACTGCGGATGATGTCGGGAAGGTCCTGCGGCTCGACACCCGCGCCGGGAGCGAGCACGACGAGATGCATCCGGCCGTCGTCGCAGGAGAGCAGGAACCGCCCCTCCTGGGCCGAGACGACCGTTCCCCGCCGGGTCTCTGCTGCGGCTTTCAGCGAAATGACGGGTCAACCGCCGCTTGCTGCCATGGTTCCCAGTTCCGCAGTGAACCACGAGAACTGCGGGCTTTCTCACCGGTGATTTCAAAGACCGGTTGCGCTGCGCGTCCGCGCGCAGTTTCCGTT
>CAYMOD010000141.1:0-5989 GCA_964391945.1 uncultured Rhodobacterales bacterium
CGTCGCCGACATCCATTTCCACTATCGCCGCGCCATCGAGGCGGCGGAATCGGGCGCCGCCTGCCTGCGGATCAACCCGGGCAACATCGGCTCCGCGGACCGGGTGCGCGAGGTGATCCGCGCCGCCCGCGACCATGGCTCATCGATCCGGATCGGCGTCAACGCCGGCTCGCTCGAGCGGCACCTGCTGGAGAAATACCGCGAGCCCTGCCCCGAAGCGATGATCGAGAGCGGCCTTCACCATATCCGCATCCTCGAGGACAACGATTTCCACGAATTCAAGATCAGCGTGAAGGCCTCCGACGTCTTCCTCGCCGCCGCCGCCTACCAGGGCCTCGCCGAGGCGACCGACGCGCCGATCCACCTCGGCATCACCGAGGCCGGCGGCCTGATGTCGGGCACGATCAAGTCGGCGATCGGGCTTGGCAACCTGCTCTGGATGGGGATCGGCGACACGATCCGGGTCTCGCTCTCGGCCGACCCGGTCGAGGAGGTGCGCGTCGGGTTCGAGATCCTGAAATCGCTCGGCCTGCGCCACCGTGGCGTTAACATCATCTCCTGCCCCTCCTGCGCCCGGCAGGGATTCGACGTCATCAAGACCGTCGAGATCCTCGAGAAGCGGCTCGAACACGTCAAGACGCCGATGTCGCTCTCGATCATCGGCTGCGTCGTCAACGGCCCCGGCGAAGCGCTGATGACCGATGTCGGCTTCACCGGCGGCGGCGCCGGCCACGGCATGGTCTATCTCGCCGGCAGGCAGGATCACCGGCTCGACAACGACCGCATGATCGACCACATCGTCGAACTCGTCGAGAAACGCGCCACCGAGATCGAAGCCGGGATCGAGGCCGAGATCGAAGCCGCGCGCCCCACGGAGGCGGCGGCCGAAACGGCCGCGGAATAGGCGTTGCGGCTCCTCCTCGTCCGGGCCGCGGGTCTCCTGGCCCTGCTCGCGGTGGCCGCGCTCGCTTGGGTACGGCTTGCGCCCGACCATCCCGCGGACTGGCACGTCGATCCCCTGACCGCCGCCCCGGTATCCGTTTCGAACGCGTGGCGTGTCGCGCCGGAGGCGACGGCCGGCGCCGACGCGGCCGCGCCGGTCTTCCCGGTTCCGGCGGCGGAACTCGCCGCTGCCCTCGACGCCGTGGCGATGGCCGAACCCGCGACCGAACGCCTCGCCGGCGGGCCCGGCGCGCTTTTCACCACCTATATCCAGCGCAGCCGCTGGATCGGCTTCCCCGATTACATCTCGGTGCGGGCAATCCCGCTCGACGCCGGACGCTCCACTCTGGCGGTGCTGTCGCGGGCACGCTACGGAAAGAGCGACATGGGCGTCAACCGGGCGCGGGTGGAGCGTTGGCTTGCCGCCCTCGCGCCCCTCAAGGAGTAGCAATCCCCGTGGTCCCAGAGGAGAAGCTCGACGGGATCGAGCGCCGGTTCCAGTTCCTCGAGGCGAAGCTCGGCGAAGGCCCTGCGGCTGCGGAACTCGCCCGGCTCTCGCGCGAATACGCGGGGCTGAGGCCCGTGGTCGAGCGCATCGCCGACTGGCGCCGGCTGTGTGGCGAGGAGGCGGAAGCCGAACGCCTGCTCGCCGATCCGGAGATGCGCGAACTTGCCGAGGAGGAACTCGCGCGCCTCCGCGCCGCACTGCCGGAAGCGGAACAGGCGCTCCGGATCGCGCTCCTGCCGAAGGATGCCGCCGACGACCGCGCCGCCATCCTCGAGATCCGCGCCGGAACCGGCGGCGAGGAAGCGGCCCTCTTCGCCGCCGACCTCGTGCGCATGTATCAGCGCCTTGCCGAGCGCCGCGGCTGGCGCTGGGAGACGGTGGACGAGACCGCGACCGAAATCGGCGGTTTCAAGGAATATGTGGCCTCGGTGAAGGGTGAAGGCGTCTTCGCCCAGCTCAAGTTCGAGAGCGGCGTTCACCGCGTCCAGCGCGTGCCAGTGACGGAATCGGGCGGGCGCATCCACACCTCGGCCGCCACCGTCGCGGTGCTGCCCGAGGCCGAAGCCGTCGACATCGCCATCGATCCGGCCGAGATCCGCATCGACACCATGCGCGCCTCCGGCGCCGGCGGCCAGCATGTCAACACCACCGATTCCGCCGTCCGCATCACCCATATCCCCACCGGGATCGTCGTCACCTCGTCGGAGAAGTCCCAGCACCAGAACCGGGCGCGGGCGATGGAGGTGCTGCGCGCGCGCCTCTATGACGAGGAACGCCGGCGGCGCGATTCCGAGCGCGCGGCGTCCCGCAAGGGCCAGGTCGGCTCCGGCGACCGCTCCGAGCGCATCCGGACTTACAATTTCCCGCAAGGAAGGCTCACCGACCACCGGATCGGCCTCACCCTCTACCGGCTCGACGAGGTGATGGCGGGCGACCTCGATCAGGTGATCGACACCCTCATCGAGGCCGACCAGGCCGAGCGTCTCGCCGAACTCGAAACGTGACGATCGCCGGGACGCTGCGCCTGGGCACCGCCCGGCTCCGGGCAGGCGGCATCGACGGCGCCGCGCGCGACGCCCGGCTCCTGATGGCAGCGGCGCTCGGCTGCCCGCCCGACCGCCTGACGCTGCGTGAGCGCGACCCGATCGATGACGCGGCGGCCGAAGCCTTCGAGACCATGGTCTCGGCCCGGCTCGCGCGGCGGCCGGTGGCGCAGATCATCGGCCGGCGGCTGTTCTGGGGGCGGTCTTTCGCGGTTGACGCGGATGTGCTCGACCCGCGGCCGGAGACCGAGACGCTGATCGTCGCCGCACTGGCTGGTCCGACGCCCGCACGCATCCTCGACCTCGGCACCGGCAGCGGCGCGATTCTCCTGACGCTGCTCGCCGAATGGCCGGCGGCGGAAGGCATCGGGACCGACCTTTCGGAAGCGGCGCTGGCGGTTGCCACAGCCAATGCGCGGTCACTCGGCGTTGCCGGCCGCGCCGGCTTTCTCCGCGCCGACTGGTGTGCGGGGCTTGCCGGCCGCTTCGACCTCGTCGTCTGCAACCCGCCCTACATTCCCGCCGCCGAGGTCGAGCGTCTTGCCCCGGAGGTTCGTGACTGGGAGCCGCGAACGGCGCTGACCGCCGGCCCGACCGGCCTTGAGGCCTACCACAAGATCGCGGCCGGCCTCGCCCCGATGCTCGCCCCGGGAGCCCGCGCCCTCCTTGAGTTCGGTGCCGGCCAGGACGCCGCCATCACGGTCATCTTCCGCGAGGCGGGCTTTTCCGTCGCGGGATTCCACGACGATCTTGACGGCCGCAGGCGCGTGATCGAGATCACCTGATCTCCGCCAGTATCGTCCATTTCCTCTTGTGTTCGATCGTTTCGGGGTTATATGCTGATTGTCGCCGGGCGAGCTCAGTGCATCTTGGCTTGATTTGCTCGCTGGACTCGACAGACAGATCGACCTTTTGGCGGAACGTGCGTACAGACGCCTTCCCCGCTCGCGATCAAGCCAGAAAGTGGCGGATACCATACAATATGAGACCATCGAATAAGCAGCGTTCCAGGAGCAAGCCTGGAAACAGTCCACAACGCCGCGGCAGCATGGGCAACATCGTCAACCGCGTGTTCGAGAGCGCGGGGCCCGATGGCAAGGTCCGCGGTACGCCGCAACAGATCATCGACAAATACCAAGTCCTTGCCCGTGACGCCCAGGTGTCGGGAGACCGGGTCGCCGCCGAAGACTATCTCCAGCACGCCGAGCATTACACGCGGCTCCTCGGCGAAGCGCAGCGCCAGACCCAGGAGAACCGTCAGGCGCAGGAAAGCCGGCAGGACGGTCGGGATGACACCCGCAGCGACGCTGAAACTCGCGGCGAAGCGACTTCCCGCGAAGGCGAAGAAACGATTGCCGAGCGGCCGCAGGCCCCGCGCAGTGACCAGCCGCAGAATGTCCAGCCGCAGCCCCAGGAAGCCGGCGGACTTGCCACTTTCGGCAGCGACGAGCCCGCCGCCGACACGGGTCCGGTCGAGACGCCGGAGACCTCGCGTCAGCATTCGGCATCGGCAGCCGCCCCGGAACCGCAGCAGGCGCAGGAGCGCGCACCTAGGGCTGCCGAAGGCGAGCAGCCCGACAGCGGCAAGCCCGACAGCAAGCCCGCACCCGCTGCCGCCGAGGCAGCACCACCAACACCACCGAAGCGCACCCGCCGCAGGAAGCCGACCACCCAGGAAGCCGCCGAAGCTTCTGCGGAATAGCGCCCCCGCCGTTGCTCCTGATCGTGCCGGTCGGGCCCCTGCGCCTCTCCCCGCGAGGACATGCCGCGACGTCTGAGCCTGCAGGCGGGATCGGATCTATTGCCTCTCCCGAGCGTGGACGTGGGACGCGCCCCGGCGCCTGACTGGGGCGCGGACCGGCGGCCTCAATACTCGGCGAGCGCCCTGAGGTCCATCGCCTCGATATGCGCCTGCATGTCCTCCATGGTCGCGGAACCTTCCGCCTGGACGAACACTTTGCCGCCGACAACCCCGCTGATCTCGCCATCACCGGCAGCAAACTGCTGCCGCTGGATACGAAGGCTCTGATTGCCGCCCATCGAGACCATGCCCGAGAACATCGCCGCCATGCCGGTCACCATTGGCGAGTCGGCCATCAGCGACAGGGTGAACTCGTCATCGCCCCGGCTGTAGGTCGCCGTGGCACCGGTGCCGCCGCCGAACATCGCCATGCCGCCGCTCGCCGCCTCGTCCCGTTCACGTGTCCAGCCATCGAGCGGCTCCGGCAGGAACCTGGCCAGTTCCTCGGCCTTTATCTGGTTCAGAAGCCCGACCGCATAATTGAGATCCTCGCGGGCCAGCGTCATGTCGCCTTCCCGGTAGGCCTCGAGCGCGCCCTCGACCACCTCCTCGAACTCGTCCGCCCCGACAGGAACGGCGAGCCCCGCCGCCATGGCGACAGCAATCGCAATCTTCCGCATGGTGCCCTTCGTTTGATCAACTTCCGCGGACAGACCTATCCCAAGGCACCCGTTCACGCCAGCGCGCCGTTCCGGACCGCGCCGAGCGCCCGGAGAAGCTCGCCGTAGAGCTGCTGGCGCTCCTCCGGGGAGAGGAACGCGCCAAGTTCGATCTCCCGGCCATTGCCTTGCAGCGTGAGATACTTCTCGACTTTCCCGTCCTCGAGGAGCTGGATCTGGACCCAGAACGGGTCGGCATGCCAGCGCCGCACGCCGCCCCGCGGCTCCCACCGCTCCACCGTGATCAGATCCGGCCAGAGGCGGAGCCGCTCGACCAGCCGCCCGTCCGCATAGCTCCGCCGGAAGGCGAAGTAGACGGCGAGGAACATCGCGCTGACGAACGGCACCAGCACCCACCCGACCGGCGTGCCGAGAAGCGGCAGCACCGGCAGCGCGAGTCCTGCGGCGAGGAGCCACAGGAACCAGCGGAATCCCCGCGGGCTCAACGAGCGGTTGGGCCAGAGCGTGAGGGCGAGCACCGGCGGCTCGTTCCGCTCCGCCCGCGGCTTGTCGCCGTGCCCGAACGACGCGGGGGCGCCGGCGCCTCTTGCGCCCGGCGCCCCCTTGTTCCGCATCCCTTCCTTGGCAGCGGGATGGTGCATGGTTGCTCCCTAGTGCGCCCTGCGGTGATCCCACTGGTCAGGGGTCGGCAGGGTCACGAATGTGTGCGCCGGGGGCGGGTTCGGCAGTGTCCACTCCAGCGTCGCGTCAGGCTGCGGCCCCCAGTACTGCGGCTCCGTCACGCGGCGTCCGGAACGGAGGCTGTAGAACACGATGCCGATGAACAGCAGGAACGACAGACCCGACAGGAAGGCGCCGAGCGACGAGACATAGTTCCAGAGCGCGTACTGGTCCGGGTAGTCCATGTAGCGGCGCGGCATGCCCTGACGCCCGAGGAAGTGCTGCGGGAAGAAGGTCAGGTTCGCGCCGATGAACAGCGTGTAGAACTGGAGCTTGCCCGCCCATTCCGGGTAGCTCTTCCCGGTCATCTTCGAGAACCAGTAGTAGATGCCGGCGAAGATCGCGAACACCGCCC
>CAYMOD010000142.1:0-5985 GCA_964391945.1 uncultured Rhodobacterales bacterium
CGGCCGAAACTGACCGCGGGCTCGCCGTCCTGGACCTACATGATCGAGGCGCCCGAAGGCCGGTTCGCAGTCTTCGTCGGCCATATCGAGGACGAGGGCGGCAACCAGCCCTTCGAGGTCTGGGTGACGGGCGAACGCGCGCCGCGCGGCATGGGGGCGCTCGCGAAGAACCTGTCGATGGACATGCGCAGCCAGGACCGGGCCTGGCTCAAGCTCAAGCTCGAGAGCCTCGCGCGCACGCCGGGTACCCCCTTTCATGCGCCGATGCCACCCGATGGGCGGCCTGTTCCGGTCGCCGGTACGGTCTCGGCCTTCGCCAAGGTCCTCTGGTGGCGGTGCGACGCGCTCGGCATCTTCGACAACGGGCCGCCGGAGACGCCGCTCGTCGATGCACTGTTCGCGCGCAAGGAGCCGAAATCGGGGGCCGACGGGACGCTTTCCTGGACGGTGGACGTGCTCAATCCGGGAACGGGCGACGATTTCGCCATGTTCGTCAAGGAATGCCTGCTGCCCGACGGCACCAAGCGGCCGTTCTCGGTCTGGCTCTCGGGCGCCTATCCCATCGAGTTCAACGGGCTCACGAAATCGCTCTCGCTCGACATGCGGGTGATCGACCCGGCCTGGATCGGCAAGAAGCTCCGCGGGCTCAAGGACCACCCCGAGCCGCAGGGCGACTTCTTCGCACGGGCGCCTAGTTCGGAAAAACAGGCGGTGCAGCCCTCGACCGTCGCCTACATCGCCCGGCTCCTGATCCACCGTTACGAGATGCTCGGCATCCTCGACGCCGAGGGCTACCCGGTCGCGGGTTCGGCGCTCCTTGGCGAGATCGACGCGGTCGAGACCCCGGCCGGCCCGGTCCTCGGCCGTCCCTGCCCGGAATGCGGTCATGCCACAGTGATCCGGCGCGACGGCTGCGATTTCTGCACCGCCTGCGGCTATATCGGCGCCTGCGGCTGAGGCCCCGCCGAACCAGCCCTCTCTCCGCCGGGAATGACCAGCAGCAGCGATTTCCAGCGATAATGGCCGCCACAAGGCGGATCGAGGCATGCCCAAGCGGTCCGGTCGCGGTCAAAGGCCTTAGGGCGAAGCCTCCCGCCCGGTGCAAAATCGAAAGCGCCGGCCAGTAAACCTCCCCCTCTGGTCATTATCCACCTTTCGAGGCCGGGTCGGCCTCTCCGTTCGGCGTAGGCGCCCGCCCTCCGGGCGCTCTTCGCGCAGGATCCGACAGGGGCCAAAGCTGGAGCCGGCAAGCAGGGGAAGACGGCTTGAGAGCGCTTCTCCGCGATCGAAGCTGGCGGGCATTGGTATCGGCCCGCACAAAGGGAGAGTCCGAACATGTCGAACCGGAAAACACGCGTCCTGGTCACCGGCGCCGGCGGATTCATCGGCCATCATCTCGTCAGCCATCTTCGCCGCGCCGGCTGTTGGGTACGTGGCGTCGACCTGAAGCTCCCCGAATATACCGAAGCCGATGCCGACGAATTCGCCCTCCTCGATCTCCGGCGCTGGGAGAACTGCCTCGAAGCCACCCGGGACATCGACGAGGTTTATGCCCTTGCAGCCGACATGGGCGGCATGGGCTACATCAGCGCCCACCACGCCGAGATCCTGCACAACAACGCGCTCATCAACCTGCACACGATCGAGGCGGCGCGGGTGAACGGGGTCTCGCGCTACCTCTACACCTCGTCGGCCTGCGTCTACCCGGAATACCGGCAGACCGAAACGCAGGCGCAGCCGCTGCGGGAGTGCGACGCCTATCCGGCGCAGCCGCAGGATGCCTATGGCTGGGAGAAGCTCGTCTCGGAGATCCTCGCGCAGTACTACGCCAGCGATTACGGGCTCGAGACCCGCATCGTCCGGTTTCACAACATTTTCGGCGAATACGGCACCTGGGAGGGCGGGCGCGAGAAGGCGCCGGCCGCCATGTGCCGCAAGATCGCCGTGGCAAAGCTCACCGGGAATCCGGAGGTGGAGATCTGGGGGGACGGCGAGCAGACGCGGTCGTTCTGCCATGTCGACGATTGCGTCGAGGGGCTTCACCGGCTGATGCGATCGGACCATCGGGAGCCGGTCAACCTCGGCCAGGACCGCATGGTGTCGATCAACGAACTCGCGGACATGGTCACCGCGATCGCCGGCATCGCCATCCGGAAGGTGCATGTCCCGGGTCCCCAAGGGGTGCGCGGCCGCAACAGCGACAACGACATGCTGCGCCGTGTCCTCGGCTGGGAGCCCGCGGTGACGCTGGAGGCCGGGCTCGCCCGTACCTATGCTTGGATCGAGGGCGAGGTGCAGGCGCGGCTCGCCGCGGTGGCCGACCGGAGGCCGGACCATCGCCAATCCGCGCTTGCGGTCTAGGCGGCACCGGTGTCCCGCGCGAGCGTGCCCGAAGTGAACATCCTCGGGATCCGGGTCGGCGCCATCGACCTCACCGAGGCGCTCGACGTGATCGACGGGTGGATCGAGCGCGGGGAACGGGAATACGTGACGGTCACCGGCGCTCACGGCGTCATCGAGAGCCAGAGCGACCCGGAATTGCGCGACATTCACAACCGCGCCGGGCTGGTGGCGCCGGATGGCATGCCGCTGGTCTGGTTCGGCCGGCTGCGCGGTGCGCGCGGCATCCGGCGCGTCTATGGCCCCGATCTGATGCTCGCCGTGATGGAACGCTCCGCGCAGAAGGGCTACCGGCATTTCTTCTATGGCGGCGCCGAAGGGGTGCCCGAGCGACTTGCCGAGGGACTCCGCGCACGTTTCCCCGGCCTTGGCGTCGCTGGCGTGCTGTCGCCACCGTTCCGGCCGCTGACGCCGGCAGAAGACGCGGCGGTGGTCGAGACCATCAACGCAACCCGGCCGGATATCGTCTGGATCGGGCTCAGCACCCCCAAGCAGGAGCGCTGGATGGCTGCGCATCTCGATCGCATCCCCGCGCCGGTGATGATCGGCGTCGGCGCCGCGTTCGACTTCCATTGCGGGCTGAAACCGCAGGCCCCGGTCTGGATGCGGCGCTCGGGCCTCGAATGGACGTTCCGCCTCGCCACGGAGCCGCGGCGGCTCTGGCGCCGCTATGCGCGGATCGTGCCGGGCTTCCTCGTTCTCGCGCTTGCCCAGATGCTGGGTATCCGCGATTACCCGATCTGAGGGGGTGCCGAGTGCACAAGGATTGTCCGGATTGCGTCCGCGCCCGCCCCGAGAAGGGGATTACGGATCTTCGTGAAGCTTGGCGCTTGTGCATGTCATCCGGCGGAGGGGAGTGGCAGCGGTGCTGATCGAGGATGTCGCGCAGGAGACCTACTCTCCCTCCCGGTCCGCGCCCGCCGAACGCGTCGCGCAGCGCGGCAGCGCCGGCGTTCTGGTGGCTATTGCCTTGGCGGCGGCGGATGCGGGCTCCTTCGCGCTCGCCTGGGCGGCGCTGCTGCCGGCGGGTTCGGCCGGGGGAGAGCTACCGCGGCTCATGGCGCTGGGGGCGGTCGCGGCGCTCGCCGTTGCCTGGTGGCAGCGCCTCTACCCGGGCCATCTTCTCCACCCCCACGAGCGTCTCCGGCGGAGAATGCGCGGCACGCTCTTCGTCGGCGGGCTGCTGTCCCTCACCACGGCGGCGCTCCTCGGGGACTGGCGGGCAGCGGCGCTGGTTGCGGTGTGTTTCGTTCTCGCTGCGGCGATCCAGCCGCTCGCGGCAAGAGCGACGATCGCGCTGCTTGGCCACATGGGGCTGTGGGGAGAGCCCGTCGCCATTCTCGGAAGTGCCGCCGAGGTCCGGCGTCTCGAGGATTTTCTCGACCGCAACCGGCATTACGGCATCCGGCCAGCTGGCGCGGGATATGCGCGCACGGCCCTCCTCGTCGACGGCACCATGCCGCCGCGCGAGGAACTCGACCGTCTCGGCCACGACTTCGACGAGATCGTCCTCCTCGCCGACTTCCCCGGACTTCGGGTCTCCGGCCTGAAGCCATCGGGCCTCAGCGGCGAGATCGGCATTTCCCTCGGCAACCGCAGGGAGGCGCATCCAGGCGGCAGGCTTGCCCGCATGATCGACCTCGCGGTCGCGGTGCCGATGCTGATTGCGGTCGCGCCGGTCCTGCTGATCGCGGCGCTCGCCATCCGGCGGGCGGACCCGGGCCCGGCCCTCTACCGGCAGATGCGCGATGGACTGCACGGCCGGCCCTTCGCGATCCTGAAGCTGCGGACGATGTACCAGGACGCCGAGCAGCGGCTCGAGACCCTTCTGCGGGAAGATCCGGTAGCGCGCGCTGAATGGCTCACCCATTACAAGCTGCGCCGCGATCCGCGGGTTCTGGCCGGGATCGGCACCTTCCTGCGTTCCACGAGCATCGACGAGCTGCCGCAGCTTCTCAACGTCATTGCCGGCGACATGCGCCTCGTCGGGCCGCGCCCGTTCCCCTCCTACCATCTCGAGGCGATGGACGCCGGTTTCCGCACCCGCCGCTCCGCCGTCATGCCCGGCCTCACCGGCCTCTGGCAGGTAACGGACCGCAGCGCCGCCGACATCGAACTCCAGCAGCTGATCGACGAGTTCTACATCGAGAACCGCTCGCTCTGGCTCGACATCCACATCATCGCCAACACGCTCTCCGCGGTCCTCCGCGGGCGCGGCGCCTGCTGATCGTGGGGAGGAAGGGGGAGCCGGATGCCGACAACCAGGCCCATGCCCGCAGCCGGTGGAGCCGTCTCCCCTGCCTGCCGGACGGCGCCACTTCCAGCGATGTGAACCCATGAACGCCCCTCCGACCGCACCGAGCGTCCTCGTGCTTGCCCATCGCCTCGAGATCGGGGGCACCCAGACCAACGCGATCGAACTTGCGGCCGCACTCCGTGACCGGCACGGGTTTGAAGTCATCTTCTTCGCGACTCCGGGTCCGATGCTCGAACTCGTGAGGGAGAAGAAGCTCCCGTTCCTCGCCGCTCCAGACGCGCGCTTCCACCCTTCGCTGTCACGGATGCGGGCGCTTCGCCGGGCAGTCGAACAATGCAGGCCCGACCTCATCCACGCCTGGGACTGGTGGCAGGCGCTCGAAGCTTATTATGGCGTTCATGTCTGGAGCGGCCTTCCCCTGCTGGTGACAGACATGATGATGCAGCTCACCCGCGTGTTGCCCCGCCGCGTTCCAACCACTTTCGGCATACCTGCGCTTCGTGACCAGGCGGCCGAGGCAGGATGGCGGCGCCCGGAACTGCTCCTGCCATCCGTCGATGTCGAAGCAAATGCAGCGGGCGCAGCGGACGGAGCCGCTTTCCGGCGCCGCCTGGGCCTTCTCGACCACGAGATCGCCATTGTCTCCGTCTCGCGTCTTGCTCACGGGATGAAGTCCGCCCCGCTTGAACAGGCCATCGCCGCCCTGCGTGAGACGGGAGGCAACAAGCCCCTCCGGCTCGTGATCGTGGGGGAAGGCGACGCCCGGCCCAGGCTCGAACAGCAGGCGGCAGCGGTAAACGGGTTCCTGAAGCGCAAGGCCATTCTCTTCGAAGGTGCACTCCTCGACCCCAGACCGGCCTATGCCGGCGCTGACATCATCCTCGGCATGGGCGGGTCGTCGCTCCGCGGGCTTGCCTTCAGCAAGCCTGTAGTCGTCGTTGGCTCCGGCGGCTTCGCCCGCCTCTTCGAGCCGGGAAGTGCCAGCGACTTCTACCGCCTTGGCATGTACAATGCCGGCGGGGCAGAAAGCCTCGGCGCGATCCTGAGCCGGCTCGCCGATGATCCCGGGGAGCGGCGCCTCCTCGGCCAGTTCGGCCGGGACTACGTGGTGCAGCATCATTCGCTCGAGGTCCTCGCGGATCACCTCGCCCGCCTCGGTCGCGCCACGGCTGCTGAAGGAGCGGCACGTCGGGGTATCGCATCCGACGCGTTGCGCAGCACGCTCGTCTATCTTCGTGAGCGCCGGTTCCTGTGCGCCTCCCGCGACAGCCACCCGCAGGAGAAACACTCGTGACCGCCCGCTGTGCCAACCGGTCAGATCCCGCGTC
>CAYMOD010000143.1:0-5921 GCA_964391945.1 uncultured Rhodobacterales bacterium
TGATCGATGCCGATCTCGGGCTCCAGGGCGGGGACCTGCGGGCGGCCGAGAAGACCTTCCAGCTCATCCGCCAGGTCGCGGGCAGGGCGGGGCGGGCCGACCGGCCCGGCCTTGCGCTCGTGCAGACCCACGCCCCCGACCACCCGGTGATCGAGGCGATCCTGACCGGCGACGACGAGGGGTTCTGGCGCGAGGAGGCCGGGGCCCGGCGCCGCGCCGGCGCTCCGCCCTTCGGCCGTCTCGCCGGGATCGTGGTCTCAGGCCCCGACGAGATCCGGACCTGGGATACGGCACAGGCGCTCGCCCGCGCCGCCGCGCCGCTGCAGGCCGTGGGCGCGCGCCTCTTCGGCCCGGCACCGGCGCCGATCGCCCGGGTTCGGGGCCGCCACCGCGTCCGTCTCCTCGTGAAGGCGGCCAAGGGCGCGCCGCTTCAGGCCGCCCTGCGCGACTGGATCACTGCCGTACCGGTGCCGTCGGGGGTCCGGGTCGCAATCGACATCGATCCGCAGAGCTTTCTGTAAGTATCGTGGGAGCGGCTGGAGCGCCTGTGCAGGCGCGGATCAGACGCGCGAGCGTGTCGCGCCCGGCCGTCCGCCGGAATGTGCGGGAGCACTGGCTGCAGTCCCCTCCTGCGGCGGCGCCGCGGAACGCGCGATCCACTGCAGGGCATCGCCGATCTGGCGGTCGATGGCCGAGAGGCGCGGCCGCCAGCCCAGTTCACTCCGTGCGCGCCCGTCGCCGGCGACAAGCCGTGCCGGGTCGCCCGGACGCCGTGCGGTAAAGACATGCGGAACCGGCCGGCCCGCGATACGCGCGATCGCCGAGACGATCTCGAGAACCGAGAACCCGGTTCCGCTGCCAAGATTGAGCGCATGCGATTCCCCGCCTTCGAGCAGCCGCTCGAGCGCCAGAACATGGGCCTGGGCGAGGTCGCTGACATGGATGTAGTCGCGGATGCAGGTGCCGTCGGGCGTCGGGTAATCGCGCCCGTAGATCTCCAGCCGCGGGCGGAGCCCGAGCGTGGCCTGGAGCGCGATCGGGATAAGGTGGGTTTCGGGATCGTGGTCCTCGCCGATTTCCCCGTCGGGATCCGCGCCGGCGGCGTTGAAATAGCGCAGGCTCGCGCTCCTGAGGCCGTGGGCCGTGTCGCAGTCGCGCAGGATGTGCTCGATCATGAGCTTGCTGCGCCCGTAGGGGTTGATCGGCGCCTGGGGCGTTTCCTCGGTGATCGGGAGATGGTCGGGAATGCCGTAGGTTGCGCAGGTGCTCGAGAAGACGATGTGCCGGCATCCGGCGCGGCGCATCGCCTCGAGGAGCGCGATCGTTCCGGAAACATTGTTGTCATAGTAGACGGTCGGCCTCGTGAGCGATTCCCCAACGGTGGAGAGCGCCGCGAAATGCATGACGGCGACCGGCCGGTAGGCCGCGAACAGGCCGTCGAGGGCTGCCGCATCCCTGATGTCGTGCTCATGGAGCGGGCCCCATTTTACCGCGACGGCATGCCCGGTCGAGAGATTGTCGATGGTGACCGGGCGATAGCCCGCGCCGGCAAGGGCCTTCGCGGCATGGCTGCCGATGAAACCGGCACCGCCCGTCACCAATACGTTCTTCACGGCGCCTCGCCCAGAGCCGGGATACCGGCTATCCTCTTAGCGGGTCCTGAAAACGGATCAAGGATACAATGATGCAGGGCAGCATTTGCCGGCTGCGCGCCGGGCAGAAGAAGATTGCGCGGAAGAACGTCGCGGTGGCAGTGGCGCCCTGACCGGCTCGCGATCATCGCCCGGAGAACGCGCGGACGATTCCGGTTCGGGACACCCCGGTTCAGGACCCTGCGCCGCCCGCCGCCTCGATCGCCGGCAGGAGCCGGTTCTCCAGCACTCCCGGCGTGATCGGTCCGGCATGCCGCAGCATGACCCGGCCCTCGCCGTCGATCACGAATGTCTCCGGCACGCCGTAAAGGCCCCAGTCGATACCGATCCGCCCGGTCGTATCGGCGCCGATCGCTGCATAGGGATCGCCAAGTTCGTTGAGGAAGGCGAGGGCGTTCTCCGGCCGGTCCTTGTAGTTGACGCCAATCACCGGAATGCCGCTCTCGGCCAGCGTCGTCAGATGCGGGTGCTCCACCCGGCACGGCGCGCACCAGCTCGCCCAGAAGTTCACGAGTTTGACGCCCGGCGCGGTGAGTGCCGCGTCGTCCGGCGCCGGATCGTCGCGGAGCGCCATGGCCGCTTCCAGCGACGGCGCGCCCCGTCCGGCCAGCGCCGAGGGCAGTCCCTCGTCGGGGGAGCGGAGTGCGAGATAGGCCATTGCCGCAAAGGCCGCAAAAAGCACAGGCGGCAGGAAGAGGAGAAGATTGCGCCTCATCGCCGCCCCCTCCGTGCCTCGGCGTCTGCAAGCGCCCGCCGGATCCGGGTGCCGCGCAGGAGCGTCGCCGCCACCAGCCCGCCGAGGAGGGTGAAGGTCACGCCGTAGGCGGCAAGCACCGCGAAGGCATGACGTCCGAGTTCAGGCCACATCAACCGCGCGCCTCCATCGCTTCGATCGCGCGGAGCCTTCGGGCGCGGATCTCGGTCCGCGTCCGCATGAGCACCAGCGCCACGAACAGGAAAACGAAACCCGCCATCGAGAGGATCAGCGGATACCAGAAGACGTCGGCGACATGCTGCGTGCCGTCGAGCGACAGGGATGGCCCCTGGTGCAGGCCCTGGCTCCAGAAGAACACGGCGTAGCGCGAGAGCAGCGCGAAGACCGAGCCGACGAGGCAGACGACGGCGGCGAGGTCGGCCGCCTTGTCCGGATCGTCGATCGCCTCCCAGAGCGCGATATAACCGGTATAGAACAGGAACAGGATGAAGAACGAGGTGAGCCGCGGGTCCCAGGCCCACCACGTCCCCCACATCGGCTGCCCCCAGAGGGCGCCGGTCGCGAGCGTCACCAGCGTGAACACGGCGCCGACCGGGGCCGCGGCCTTCGCCGCCAGCGCCGAGACGTGATGGCGCCGGATGAACCAGATCAGCGAGGCGATCAGCATCATCAGCCAGGCGTTGATCGCCATCAGCGCCGCGGGCACGTGCAGGAAGATGATCTTGACCGTCGCCCCCTGCTGGTAATCCTCCGGGGTGAAGAAATAGCCCCAGACGAGCCCCGTCACGAGGCAGATCCCGGCCAGACCCCAGGCATAGGGAAGCGCTGCGCCCGAGATGCGCATGAACTCGACCGGATTGGCATAGCGCCAGACGGAGGTGGAGACGCTCATGGCCTGGCTTGTAGTCACGGCCGCGCGTCGAGGCAATCCGCGGTCGATCAAGTCGATGTGGCTGGCGGGAAAGCCGCCCTCACCCCGCTCTTTATCGACGGATCGCTTTGTCGTAAGCGATCCTGACCCGGCCGCTCCGGCGCGGGCTCCCGGAGCTTCGGCCGCCGATGCAGGAATCCTACCGTAATCTGGTCTATGGCGTGGCGCTCGCGCTGATGATCGGCTGGGTTCTCCATATCGGCAGCGGCATCATCGTGCCGGTCGTCGCCTCGGTACTTGTCGTCTACGTCGTGCTCGGCCTGGTGCGCTCCTTCGATCGCATCCCGGTGATCGGGCCCGCGGTGCCCGAGGCCGTGCGCTACCTCGTCTCGATCATCGTTATCGGGGCGATCCTCTCCTACGGGATCTCGCTCCTCATCAACAACATAAACCAGGTGATCGCGGTCGCCCCGGACTATCTCCACAGCCTCGTCGGCCTCGTCCAGCGCGGCGCCGAGTTCATCGGCATCGAGCAGGAGCCGACCTGGGAGACGATCCGGGCCGAGGTTCTGGGGCGCATCAACATCGAGGCGCTGATCGGCTCCACCGTCAGTTCGGTCTCCTCCATCGTCTGGGTGTTCGCGCTGATCCTGATCTACGCCGGGTTCATCCTGGGCGAGCGGACCGCATTCGCCGGCAAGATCGGCCACCTTTCGAGCGATCCGGCCAAGGTCGTCCGAATCCACAAGGTCATCTCCGACATCAACGACCGGATCGGCACCTATCTCGCGCTGAAGACGCTGATCAACATCATTCTGGGCGTGATCTCCTACGCGATCATGGCGCTGCTCGGCATCGAGTTTGCCGGATTCTGGGCGGTGCTGATCGCGCTCCTGAACTATATTCCCTACCTTGGCTCGTTCCTCGGGGTCGCCTTTCCCGTAGCGCTCTCGTTTTTCCAGTTCGGTGATCTCTACACGACACTTGTCGTGCTGGCGGCACTGTCGGCGGCGCAGTTCCTCATCGGCTACTTCCTTGAGCCCCGGATGATGGGAAGCTCGCTCAATCTCAGCCCGTTCGTGATCCTCGTCAGTCTCGCGGTGTGGTCGGCCCTCTGGGGGATCCCGGGCGCCCTCCTTGCGGTGCCGATCACCGCGATCATCGTCATTGTCCTCTCGGAGTTCGACGGCACCCGTCCGATTGCAGTGCTGCTTTCGCTCGATGGGAGGGTGAGCCGCCCCGAGAAACGGGGGCGCCGCATGGCCGCGTGAGGCGATCCGGTCGCTGCGGGAAGTGCAAGGATCTGCGGGAAGTGCAAGGCGTGGCGGGTGCGAAGGCGCCCGGGCCTGAAACCTCAGCCAGGCATCTGGTTCAGAACCGTGGGCAAGACCTGCCTGTTCGTCAGTCACGCCAGAGCGCTTTCCGCTCCGGTTGCATCGGACCCGGGCGCTCTATCTTGCTGTCCGGTCACGCTTTCCACGTCAGCAGGTGGGGCCACCTGTTTCGAAATCGCTCTGGACGACAGCAGGGTGTGGCCCACCCGTTTCAAGCCGCTTCAGCCGCTCGTTTCCGCCCCGGGAGCGGGCCGGAGACCCGATCCCGGAACGGGACTGCCGCCCGGGGAGCCGCGCGCAGCAGGCTCCGCCAGCAATGGCGTGCAGGACAAACATCAACGCCGGAAGCGGGATCAGTCGCCGAGAGCGACCACCTCCTCGATCAGCGCCCTCGCGGCCGGAGCGTCCCATTCCGCGCCGCCCATCAGCCGGCCGATCTCCTCCCCCTCGCGGTTGAGGAGGAGCGTGACGGGCAAGCCAGCCACACCCGCCTCGGCCGACACATCGCTCCCCGGGTCGAGATAGGTGGTGAGATGCTCGATCCCGACATCGCGGTTGAAGCGTTCGATCGCGTCGAGGTCGTGCCGGCCGACCGCGATGGCGATCACCTCGAAATCCGCGCCCGTGAGTTCCGCCGCCAGCCGGTCGAGCGACGGCTTCTCCGTCCGGCAGGGTGCGCACCACGTCGCCCAGAAATTCACCAGCCTGACCTTGCCCTCCGTCTCGGCAAGCCGGTGCTCGCCGCCCCCGGTGTCGAGGAACAGGGCCTCCGGCGCGGGCCTTGGCCGGAGATGGAGATTGAGCTTGCGCATCTCCCCCTCCCGCATCGCCGCGAGGTGCGCGCGCGCCGCCTCGTCGAGGGTCTGCGCGTTTGCCCCCGCGATGCCGCCGGTGTAGAGCGGGCCGGCAATGGGCAGCACCGTCGCCGGCAGGGCGAGGGATGCAGCGATCGCGGGCGCGGCGAGGAAGCGGATGATGGACGAGACGAAGGGCGGCATGAATACCTCGAACGCGATGTGGGGCGGCCGCTTCGGGCTCGGGCCGGACGCCGTGCTGGAGGCGATCAACGCCTCCATCGACTACGACAGGCGCCTGGCGGCCCAGGATATCGAAGCGAGCCGCGCCCATGCCGCGATGCTGGCGGCGACGGGCATCATCAGCCATAGCGACGCGGAGGCGATCGGGGAAGGTCTGCTCACCGTCTTGTCAGAGATCGAGGCCGGCAGCTTCCGCTTCCAGAAGGCGCTCGAGGACATCCACATGAATGTGGAATCGCGCCTCAGGGAATTGATCGGCGAGCCCGCCGGCCGGCTCCATACCGCCCGTTCCCGCAACGATCAGGTCGCGAC
>CAYMOD010000144.1:0-5893 GCA_964391945.1 uncultured Rhodobacterales bacterium
AGCTCCTGCGGCGCATTGCGGCCGGTGAGGACGACATGGGTCATCGGCGGCTTCTCGTCGCGGAGGAAGGCCGCGACCTCGCCGGCGTCGAGATGGCCGTAGCGCAGGGCGATGTTGATCTCGTCGAGCAGCACCATGCGGACCGCCGGGTCACGGGATCAGCGCCTT
This sequence comes from uncultured Rhodobacterales bacterium, assembly GCA_964391945.1. GTDB lineage: Bacteria > Pseudomonadota > Alphaproteobacteria > Rhodobacterales > Rhodobacteraceae > Amaricoccus. The sequence goes on from CAYMOD010000144.1 coordinate 169, forward strand.
CGCCTTCTCCCAGGCGGCATGGGCGGCGGCGATGTCGCGGACCTTGTCCTGCGTTCACCGGGCAGCTATTCCGCAGCCCAAAGCTCGGGCTCGATGCTCTCCACCACGATACGGATCGTTCGCCCATCCTGGTCGAACTCGACGGTTTCCTCGACGGAAGCGCCGATCAGGGCCTGCGCGAGCGGCCTGTCGACGTGGATGACGTTGCTGTCGGGTGCGTGTTCGTTTAACGATATCAGGATGGTGCGGCGCTTCTCCCCCTCGGGATAACGGAGCGCTACCCGCATGCCAGGCGCGACGATCTCCGGCCGGGCCTCTTCGATGTGAAACTCGGTCTCGTCCGCACCAGCGCGCGTGTCTGCGGACCCGGCGGCATCGTCTCCGAAGCCTGGCAGTGCTCCCTGTTCCGTCGGTTGCGACCCTGCCGCAGCCCTGGCCGGAATGCTCCCTTTGGCGGCAATCTCCTGAGAAACGCCCGGGGCGGCCTCTTCCAGGAGGGAAAGCGGGGCGGCCTCCTCCGATGCGTCTGCATCCTCCAGAGCGGCGACCTCCACCTCCTCGGCGCTCACGCGCGTCGCTTCACCACCGCGGATCACGCGGTGCTCGGTGTAGATCTCGTTCACCGCGACGCTTCCGATTGGCGGGATACCGAGATCGTCGAGCCGCGCAACCAGCCTGCGCCACCACAGGTCGGGATCAGCCTTCCACTGGCTGCCGAACACGCGCCAGAAGACCCAGCCGGCGCGCTCCAGCGCCGCCTGGCGGGCCATGTCGGCCTCCCAGCGCTCCGGACCGTGGTAGCGGTCGCCGTCGAGCTCGATGGCGAGCCTGCGGTCCTCGGGACCCTCGACGACGAGATCGATCGAGAAGGCGCCGGCGCGCATCTGCGGGATCACCCGATAGCCGGAATCGAGCAAGCGGGCGCAGACCTCGCGCTCGAAGCCGCTCTGGCAGCGATCGATCAGCGAGACATCGACCACCTTTACGCCGTCGGGAAGCGGCGCGTGGAAATGCGCGATCACCTGGTGCTTCAGATCGGCCGGCGCCAGATGCGAGCGGGCAACGGAGCGGGCCAGATAGAGCCGGTCCCGGGCCCGGCTCATCGCGACGTTGAAGCGCTGCGCCGTCTTGCGGTCCCGCGCGGTGCGGACATGACTGCGGTCGGTGACCATCGACAGGAAGACGATGTCGCGTTCCTGACCCTGCAGCGTACTCGAGTCGCCGCAGATGATCCGGTGCCGCTGGATCTGCTCCGGACCAATCTCGGGATGCTCCATCAGCGCGCGCTCGATTGCCTCCGCCTGATGGCTGCCGATCAGGGAGATCACCCCAATACTGCGACCCGCCATGGCAGGATCGGCGACGATGACGGCGATCTCCTCGACGATGGCGGCGGCTTCATCGTGGTTGACATTGCGCCGGCTCTCGCGCCGGCCCTCGGGCAGGTAGATGTCGATCAGGGGCGGATCGAGCCGCTCGGAGGGCTTCGGGATGCGGAGCGGGATCAGCCCGCCCTGGTAGAAGCGCGACGAGAAGGCGATGATCGGCGCCACGCTGCGGAAATGCTCACGCAGCATGACCTGGGCATCGGGGAACATCATCTGGGCGACATCGAAGATCGAGCTCTCGGCATCGATCATGTTTCGATCCTCGAGCCCGGTGAGATACCGGGTCCGGAGTTCGGCAATCTTCTCGGTGGTCACGCCGATCGAGGTCGGGCTTACCTGTTCGTCATCGCCGACGATCAGAAGCCGTGCCCCGCGCGCCAGCGCCCCGAGCGCGGTGATGTCGGACTGCGAGGCCTCGTCGAGGATCACGAGGTCGAAGTCGCCGACCTCCTTCGGCAGCTGCTCGGCGACCCGATGCTCGGGCATGATCCAGACCGGCACCGCCGGCGAGGCTGCGAGTGCGGCGCGGCGGATCTCGGCGCGCCAGCGCGGCGCTTCCTTGCCAGTGCCGCGCCCGAGTTTGCGAATGGCTTGGGTGAAATTTGTCAGCGCGGAATGGACACGACCGATGCGACGGTTGAGAGCAAGAAGCGTACGCGAGACGATCACCTCCTCGAAGAGGCCACGACGGCCGCACAAGAGCGCCGCCTTTTCTGCACGGAGCGCTTCCGCATCCTGCAATCCGTGGATCGCCTCGATCCTGCCCATCGCTTCGCCCCACGCCCAGGACTTACACCAGTCGTCCGGGATCGCGGCGTCCGGCTCGTCCTCGCCGGGAGTATCCGGATCGGCGAGCGCCGCCGCCCAGGCTGGAGCACCGGCTTCAGCGAGAGCAGCGAGAAGAGCGCCGATGCGGTCGAGCGCAGGATAATGCTCCTGCAGGCGCGCAAGCTCTGCGGCGAGGGCGCCTCGAGCCTCGATGATGGCGGCGGGATCGCAGCGCGCTCCGTCGAGTTCGCGGCAAAGATCCGCAAGCAGGTCGTGGACCGGCGTGGTGCCGCCCTGCGCCGCCCGTTCGAGGACGTCGAATGCCGAGTGGCGGGTGGTGTCTTCAGCCAGATTGGCACGGAGGGCCCAGCGTAGCCGGGTATGATCGGCGCGACGGAATGCGGGGTCGATCTCGAGCCCGTAGAGGAAGAGCGTGCGAGCATCCTCGGCAAGAGGGGCAGCCTCGGCGGCATGGTTCCTGGCGTCGCGCATCTGTTCGTGAATTCCGACGAGCGCCTCGCAAATTCCGGCGGGGCCGGCATCCATCGCTGGCAGATCAGGGAGAGCAGGCAGATCCGGAACGGCGAAGCCGGCCCATTCGTCCCGGAACCTGGCGTAGACGGCGCGCCAGCGACGGGTCTCGATCAGGCTCTGCCAGTCGGCCGCGAGGCTCGCGGGTTCGCCCGCGATGCGGACCGCAGCCAGCGCCGCCTTGAGATCACGCTTGAAGAGACCCGCAAGGAAGCCGATCGGCTGCCGGCCACGTGCGAGCTCACCTGCTGCGTGCCAGAACTCGGCCTCGTTGGGCACATTCTCCGGCCAGCTGCAGGAGACCGGCTTCATTGCCTCGGTCTCGGCCAGGAACTGGCTCAGCCTCGACGCCGCCGTCCGGGGCGCAGCGAGCCGCGCAGTCTCGGTATCGGCGCCGGGAAGCAGGATCGCGACCTCGGCACGGTAGAGCCCCTTGAGCCATTCCTCGCAGCCGTCGAGCCAGCCGTCGAGTTCGGCAAGGCCTGCTGCCAGCGCGCGGGCGCGGGTTTCGGCAGATGCGTCGTCGCGCACCATGGTCGGTGCGCCGGTGAAATCTTCCTCCAAGCGGCCATGAGCTTCTGCTGCAACAGCATTGGCTTCGATCAGGGTCTGGGCACCAGGAAGATCCTCGGCGCGCGGCAGGGTGGCATGGTCGAGATAGACGAGATCGGCACCAAGATCTGCGCGCAGCTCCCGGAGTTCCTCGACGAGTCCCTCATCGAGCCGTTCAAGCGAGCCGGGAGCGGGACGATCGGCAAACCAGCCGTGACGTCCGCGGCCGGCCACGAGTTCTTCAGCGAGATCCATCGGCATGAGCTCACGGCCGGCATGCGGGATCGGCTGCAGGTTGGCGCGGGCGATTTCGCCGAGCGTCCGGTCGATCCGGGCCATGGCCGTGTCGGTATCACCGATCCGCGCCTGCAGTTCGGCGATGCTCTCGCGCATCTCTTCCGGATCGACGGCGCGGGCGTCGTCCGCTATCGCGGCGACCGCGTCCTCAAGCTGCTTGGCGCCTTCACGATCGGAATGCACAACCGCGATCGTGAGCCGGCACAAGGCTTCCGGCAGCTTCTCCTGGATGACCGAGATAGCCTCGGGGGTCTTCGCCGTGACGAGCACCCGGCGATTGGTCGCCATGTAATGGGAGATGATGTTGGCGATGGTGTGAGACTTGCCGGTGCCGGGCGGGCCGGCGACAACCGCGACCCCGCCCTCCTCGAGGGTGTTGATGATGCGCCCTTGCTCGTCGTTATAAGGCAGCGGGAAAAAGTAGGGGTCCCGACGGCGGCTCTTCCCGGAGCCCGGGGCGATCCCGGCGGCTGCCGAGCCTGCCGGAGATGCATCCCAGCCGGCATTCGCGGATGCAGACCCGGCAAAGAAATCCGGCGCGAAGTCGAGCCCATCTGCCGCAGCGTCCGCTCCTTCCGGGACCCGCAGGTGGCGCACGAAGCCGCGCAACGGCTCCGGGATAGCGTCGTCGCTCCCGGTGCGCTCTATCTTGCGCGCCATTTCCTGCAGGTCTTCGCGGCGCACGTTCTCCGAACGCGGCCGGGCGTAGACGGCCCAGGACCCGTATATCGCAAGATCCTTGCCTGGCGCCTCCACCTGCGCGCCCTCGGCAAGTTCGGCGCGGGTGACCAGGCGTGCAGTGCCGGTCAGGCGGGCCGCCGCTGTCTGCAGAATATCCTCATAGGAGAAGGCGTCGAACGGCGTCAGCTCGAGATCGGGGTCTTCGATCCGCGCGGCCAGCATCGGCTCGAGGGCGACCTGGGTCTGATGCGCCTGGGCGACCTCGAGCGCGATGTAGGGCGCCATGACGAGTTGCGGCTTCGGGATCCGTGGCCGCACCACGAGGTCGCCACCTTTCTCAAGCTCGATATCAACGAGCTGCTCGATGACGGGCAGGTCGAGCGGCTGCGGGCCAGCCGTCTTCCAGCGGGCAATCCCGATCCCCCAGACAAGCTCGTAGGCAGTGCCACCGGCGCCACCCTGCATCATGGCGTGCAGCTTGAACAGCGACTGGTAGATCCTGATCGAACGGCGGCGAGGCGCTTCTGCCTCGGCCCAGGGGGTCCAGGCAGAACGGAGCCATTCCCCGAAGTCAGCCTGGAATTCCGCGAGATCATCGAGCTTGAGCCGGACTCGCACGCGGGTCTCGCTTGTCCGGACATCACCGGTTTCCGGGTCGGGCTCCTGCAGATCATGACAGGCGTCGGCCGCGGCAAGCCCGGCCTCCACGAGGTCGGAAGCCGCCTCGATCGAGACCTCGACGACAAGCTCCGCCTCCAGTCGCGGCTCACGCACAGGATCGCTGGTGCTGCCGTCGAGCCAATCGATGAAACGCTCGGGCAACAGAGGGGGCGGGTTCTCCCGCATCCGTGCGAGCCGCATCCAGCTGTCTTCGCCACCCAGGACGATGCCGGGCGACCCGGCGATCGCTTCCTCACGAAGCACGATCCCGCCACCCTCGGACATGCCGAAGCGGACCTGTTCGCGGGAAGCGAGGATGCCCGCGGCGAAGTTCAGCATTCCGGATAGACGCTTGCGATCGTCTGTCATACGTCTTGTTTCTCTCGCGCACTGGTGCTTGTAGCAAGATTATCTGGCAAGGTTGAAGACGGATTAACCTCGGTATCTCCTTGCGCCGTAACAATGTATGATTGAAACGGTTCAAAGTTATGAGGGGCGGCAGGCTCAGGAAGACGGGCGACAGGTCCCGGTGCGGAAACCCATGCCCGCGGCCTTCTCCCGCGGAAAAGGCCGGGACTGCCTGGGCCACGCGCCTGACAGTCCCTTCGAATGCGCCCGATCAGCCGCCTGGAGCAAAGACCAGATGATCGCGATGCTCGATCAGGCATCGGGGCGAAAGGCACTTCCGCTATATCATCACCTGGAAGCTCTGCATCACCATGCGGGCTGGGAACGTGACCGAGACGCTGGACCTTGCTTTCGCGGCCTCCGGCTGCGACAGCATCGAAGGCGTCCAGAAGCCGCGACGGCTCAGCGACAACGGCTCGTCCTACGTTGCCGGCGACCTT
>CAYMOD010000145.1:0-5864 GCA_964391945.1 uncultured Rhodobacterales bacterium
CCCGAGACCAATACCTTCTTCGCGCTTTACTACCTGCTGACCGGTTTCCACGCGCTTCATGTCGTGTTCGGGATAGTGATCCTCGGCATCGTCGCGTGGAAGAACAGCATCCCCAATGTCGAGACCGGAACCGCATTCTGGCACATGCTCGACATGATCTGGGTGATCATGTACCCGCTCCTCTACCTCCTACGGTGACGGCGATGCTCTTGAGAACATGGGTTTTTCTTGTTGCGCTGACGGTTGCGGCCATGTTGATCGGCGCGGGTGGTTCTGGGGGCGGCGGGTGGCTGGCGCGGGGGGCGCTGCTCGGGATCACGGTGCTCAAGGCCGGGGCGGTGCTGCGGAACTTCCTCGAACTCAGGGACGCGCCGCGGGGCTGGCAGGCGGCCTTCTATCTCTACCTGGTGCTGCTCGGCGTGCTGCTTTTCGCGGCTTTCGCGGTCAGCGGGTGGCTTGTATAGCCGGCGCCTGGGCGGCGTCCCGGGCCGCGGCGGCCGCAGGCGGGGCGCGGGATGGCCTCCCTTCCGGCCCTGCAGCCCGCGGCCGCCGTTCGGGGCCTCAGTACTGGGGCGGCTGATCGGAGAGGTCGACCCTGATCCCGTATTCGGCGGCAAGGGCGCGGACGGCGGTCATGTGCTCCTGGATGTCGGCGAAGATCCGGATCGCGTGGCCCGCCAGCGGCGTGACCGGCGAGTGCGACGCTTCGGTCTGGTAGAGAGCGGCGAGTTCGACATGGGTCCGCAGCTGCCATTCCAGCCAGGCGCGGTCGAAAGCCTCGCCCTCGAGCCCGGCGAGCGCCCCGGCCTCCGCCGCCTCCGCCCCGGGATCCCCGGTGGTGGTATCGAGGTCGGCGGCGAGCGCGTCCACGTCCGCCGCGATCGCCTCATGCGCGCCGGCGAGCCTCGCGGCCAGTTCGCGCACCCGGTCGTCGCTCGCCCGCTCCTCGGCGAGCCGGCCCGCCTCGATCTGCGCCGCGCTGAGCACGGCCGCGCGCTCGAGGAAGGCCTGGTCCTGCACCGGCAGGCCCTGGCCGGGCTGCGGCGGCAGCCGGGGCCGGGGATCGGGTTCGATGCCGGCCTGCGCCAGCGCCGTCCCCGGCATGAGCGAGATCAGGATCGCCGTGATCGGCAGCCATCTGGGCATCGTCGTTCTCCCTTCCCGGGTTCCACGGTCCTTCACTGGGTGATCTGCCGGTAGATCGCCGGGAGCGCCGTCGGCAGCCGCGCCATGTTCGGGAAGATCGCATAGGCGCCCTGCCCGAAGATATAGGGAAAGTAGTCATGCGCCAGCTCGTCGACCGTGACCCCGAAGACGCGCAGCCCCGCGTCCCGCGCCGCCCGGATCGCCATCCGGCTGTCCTCGATCCCGAACCGTCCCTCGTAATGGTCGATGTCGTTCGGCTTGCCGTCGGTGAGGATCAGCAGCAGCCGGTGCCGGTGCGGCCGCGGCGCGAGCAGCGTCGTCACATGGCGCACCGCGGCGCCGATCCGGGTGTACTGGCCGGGTTTCAGCGCCTCGATGCGGCGCACCACCCGCGGCGACAGCGCCTCGTCGAAATCCTTGACCGTGGCCACGTCGACCCGGTGCCGGCGCCGGGAGGTGAAGGTGTAGATCGCATGCTCGTCGCCGCAGGCGGTGAGCCCGTGGGTGAGCGCGAGCAGCGCCGATTTCTCGACGTCGAGGACCCGGTGGTCCGCGAGCCAGCTGTCGGTCGAGAGCGACACGTCCATCAGCACCGCCACCGACAGGTCGCGGTGCCGCATCCGGGCGCTGAGAAACACCCGCTCGGTTCCCGGGCCGCCGGCCCGCCGGTCGGCGACGTCGCGCACCAGCGCCGAGAGGTCGAGGTCGTCGCCGTCGGGCTCGCCGTGGACGATCTCGCGTTTCGGGCGCAGGGTCTCGAACTGGCGCCGGACCTGGTGGATGCGCCGCTGCATGGCGGCGTCGGGCCGCCATTCCTCGCCTTCCTCCGACGCGGGCGCGGCGAACACCCGGCAATAGTCCGGCCTGAGCGCGCCGCGCCGCCAGTCCCATTCGGGATAGGTGAATTCGGCGACGATCGGCGCGTCCTCGGCCTCGGGCGGCGCGAGGTCGAGGTCGAGCTTCAGCCGCGTCGCGGCGCGCTTGTCGTTCGCGCCGATGGTGAGGTCGGGAAGCTCCCGGGCGGCCTGGCGCGCCGAATCCTCGTCGTCGTCCTCGACCTTGCGGTTGACGTTCACCATCTCGCTCAGGCTGAAGATGGTCTCGAACCGGTGCAGGATCAGCGGATCGCCGCGCCCGCTCTGGTCGCTCGAGCGGCGCGAGGCGCGCCGGCGGCGCTTGTCCACCGGCGCCGACTCGCCGCCCGGCTCCTCGGCCTCCGCGCCGCGGGGCCGGGCGGCGTCGGCCATGACCTCGCCCCAGAGCGGCACCGGCAGGAAGCTGCGGTAGCGCCGCGGCGCCCGGGCGAGGCCGGCGACCTCGCTGGTCCCGATCAGCCGCGGCATCGCCTCCGGCTCGGCGAGCAGCGCCTCGATCAGCGCCTCCACCGCCGCTTCCACCCGCGGCAGGGAACGCCGCGGGCGCACCGCGAGCGAGGCCGCGGCGAGGCGGAGGTGGACACGCCGCAGCCCCGGCCAGGCCTCGAGCGCCGCCTGCGTCGTCGCCGCGGCCGCCCGGATGCGCAGCAGGTCGGCGCGCAGCGGGTCGGGGTCGTGCCGGTGCGGGACCGCATGCACGAACCAGGCGGCGAGCCATTCGTAGAGCGCCGCGTTGTCGGCGGCTTCGGGAAAGACATCGATCCGCGCCGGCAGCCGCAGCGTGCTGACGTCGAGGATCGGCCGCTCCATCGTCTCGCGCCCGAGCCCCACCTTCTCCCGGAAGCTGAGCCGGTGCCCGGACTCGGTGCCGGACCCGGCGACGATCCGCACCGCGCCGGGACCGCCAAGGGCGCGGAAGATCACCCCCAGCCGCTGGCGCACGGCATCGAGCGCGACCGCCGCTTCCGGATGGCGGCGATAGCTGCTGACGCTGCCGACAAGGCGGTGCCACCAGGCGCCGACGGTCTCTTCCGGTTCGAACGGCACCGGCTCAGCCCAGGGCGATGTCCGCGACCCGGATCAGCCCGTCGCGGACATCGGGATCATCGGTCAGCGGCTCGATCAGGGCGGCGCGGATCGCGGTCGCGGGCTTGACGCCGTCGCGGATCAGGGTGGCGCAGTAGACGATGAGCCGGGTCGAGGCGCCTTCCTCGAGATCCTGGCCCTTGAGCTCGCGCAGCGCCCCGGCCACGCGGACGAGCGGCGTGCAGCGGTCGCGGGCAAGGCCGCTTTCCCGCGCCACGATCGCCGCTTCCACCGCCGGGTCGGGAAAGTCGAACCCGACGGCGAGGAACCGCTGCCTTGTGCTCGGCTTCAGGCTCTTCAGCACGTTCTGGTAGCCGGGGTTGTAGGAGACGACGAGCATGAAGCTCTCGGGCGCCTCCAGGGTCTCGCCGGTGCGCTCCAGCGGCAGGATGCGCCGGTCGTCGGTCAGCGGGTGGAGCACCACCGTCACGTCCTTGCGCGCCTCGACCACCTCGTCGAGATAGAGGATCGCCCCCTCGCGCACCGCCCGGGTGAGCGGGCCGTCGGTCCAGACCGTGTCGCCGCCCTTGAGCAGATAGCGCCCGGTGAGATCGGCGGCGGTGAGATCGTCATGGCAGGCGACGGTGTAGAGCGGCCGCCCGAGCCGCGCCGCCATATGGGCGACGAACCGGGTCTTGCCGCACCCGGTCGGCCCCTTCAGAAGCATCGGCAGCCGGTTGCGGTAGGCGTGTTCGAAGAGTTCGCACTCGGCCCCGCCCGGGGCGTAGTAGGGCGCCGCCCCCTCCGGCTCGAGGGCAAGCGCGCCGCTGGCCTGGAACATTCCCGGTACCTCTCTCATGATCGCGTGGCGGGCGCGCGCCCGCCACGGGTTTGGTGGTTACGGAGCGGGCGTGGGAGTGGGAGCGACCCTCAGGCTCCGGCCCGGCTCGCTCACCCGCACCGGTCCGAAGACCGCGTAGAGGAAGAGGAACACCGACAGGATCACGAAGATCCCGGCGCCAAGGCGCATCCAGTAGAAGAGCGCGATCTGGTCCTGCACCTCCATGAAGTACATGCCGAGCACCCGCTGCAGATGGATCTGCACCACGCCGCCGAAGGTCAGCGTCACCGTCATGAACGCCATCGCCGAGGTCATGATCCAGAAGCTCCACATGTTGAGCGCCTGGTTGTAGGGGCGTACCCCGCGCAGATACGGCATCGCGTAGGTGATGATCGCGAGGTTGAGCATCACATAGGCGCCGAAGAAGGCAAGATGCCCGTGCGCGGCCGTCACCTGGGTGCCGTGGCTGTAGAAGTTCACGAACGAGAGCGTGTGCAGGAAGCCCCAGATCCCGGCGCCGAAGAAGGCGTAGACCGTGGTGCCGAGCGCCCACAGCATCGCCGCCTGGTTCGGGTGGTCGCGCCGCCCGCGCCAGACCATCGTGAAGGCGAAGATCACCATCGCGAAGAACGGCGCGATCTCGAAGGTCGAGAAGATCGAGCCCACCCACTGCCAGTAGCCCGGGGCGCCGATCCAGTAGTAATGGTGCCCGGTGCCGAGCAGCCCCGAGAACAGCGCCAGCCCGACGATCGCGTAGAGCCACTTCTCGATGACCTCGCGGTCGACCCCGGTCATCTTGATCAGCAGGAAGGCGAGGATCGACGCCATCACCAGTTCCCACACCCCCTCGACCCAGAGGTGGACGATGTACCACCAGTAGAGCTTGTCGAGCGACAGATTCGCCGGGTTGTAGAAGGCGAACAGCCAGAAGATCGCGATCCCCCACATGCCGAGGAGGAGGACGCTGGAGATCGCGGTCTTGCGCCCCTTCAGCACCGTCATCGTCACGTTGTAGAGGAAGATCAGCGCGACGATGACGATGGCGATCTTCACCCAGAGCGGCTGTTCGAGGAACTCGCGCCCCTCGTGGATGCCGAAGAGATAGCCGACCACCGCCGCCACCGCGCCGACGAGCAGCAGCACGAGCTGCACATAGGCAAGGAGCGGGCTCTCGATGTCGCGCTCGGTCTCCTCGGGGATCAGGTAATAGCCCGCCCCGAAGAAGCCGAGCAGCAGCCACACGATCAGCGCATTGGTGTGGATCATGCGCAGGATGTTGAACGGCACCGTCTCGGCGAGGAAGTTCGGCCAGACATAGACCGCGCCGGCGAGGCCGCCGAAACTCACCTGCAGCACGAAGAGCAGCATCGCCGCCGTGAAATACCAGTAGGCGATCCTCTGGGAAGCATACTTCATCTCTCGATCCCCCTCAGCCGGCGTCGTTGGGCGGCCAGCCCTGCGTGTCGACCCGGCTCGTCCATTCGAGGAAGTCGGCCAGATCGTCAAGTTCCTGCTCGGTCAGGTTGAAGTTCGGCATCTGCCGGCGGCCCGGGATCCCGCTCGGCTGCGACTGCATCCAGGCGATCAGGATCGCCCGCGCGGTCTCCGGATTCTCGTCCCCCCCGTAGCGGACCCAGACATTGCCGAGCTCGGGCGCGAAATACGCCCCCTCCCCGAACAGCGTGTGGCAGTTGATGCAGGCGTTCCGCTCCCAGACATGCTTGCCGCGCGCAACCCCCTCGGTCAGCCCCGCGGAATCGGTGCTGGTGCGGACGATGTAGAGGTGGCTGTGCGCCGTCAGCGCCACGAACGCCACCAGAAAGAACGCCGACCCGCCATAGAAAATGTTCCGGGCCGCCGCCTTTGTAAAGCGCTCGCTCATCGCCCCACCCCCGCACCTGATCCCGTCATCGCCACCTCCCTCTCGTCCAGAACCCGGAAAATCCCGATCGATTCGACAAAATATGCGGAAGTAT
>CAYMOD010000146.1:0-4189 GCA_964391945.1 uncultured Rhodobacterales bacterium
GAGCGCAAGGAAATGTGCGCCGTTCCGTGCCCGCCGGCAGGCCTCCGTCGCGACGAGCCGCGTGTTCGCGACCCCGAGCCGCGCGATCTTCTCGGCACAGATCTCCAGCGCCTCGATCGTGCGCCCGATCGCCGAGCGCGACAGATGCCCCGTCCGCTCAAGCCCCGCGCCGAGCCGAACGCATTTCGCGAAGGCATCGACGACCCGAAAATGCCCGTCCTCGGGGACGGCGATGAGCATCCGGCAGCTGTTCGTCCCCAGGTCGAGGGCCGCGTAGAGCTCCGGATCCGCCTGCGCAGACCGGACGGTATGACGCCGCATCGAGGCGGCGGCCGACTGCGCAGGGCCCGCTGGTCCATGCGCCATGGTCAATCCGATACATATTGCCGCATCACGAGCACGGCCTTTGTATAAAGGCTACATGACCCTTTGTCGCGAAGCAAGCAGCCGTGGCCTGCCGAGAGATCAGGCGGCACCACCTTCCGCCACTGCCACAGGCACGGTCTCGTAGCCGAGCCTGCGACAGATGTCGAAGCCGAGATCGGGATTGTTCAGCGTGTAGACATGGAGATGGTTCACGCCCTCCGCGATCAGTGTGCGCATCTGCCGCGTCGCGAGCTCGATCGACAGCGTATAAGCCGCCACATCATCCGCCGCACTCGCATAGGCTTCGTGCATCCATTGCGGGACGCGCGCCTGACAGCGGGCGGCAAAGTTGGTCATCTTGTGAAAGTTCTCGATCGGCAGGACGCCCGGCACCACCGGCGCGCGAATGCCCGCCGCCGCCGCCGCGTCGCGAAAGCGCAGAAAGCTCTCGTTCTCGAAGAAGAACTGGGTGATCGCCATCAAAGCGCCGGCGTCGATCTTGCGCTTGAGGTGGTCGATGTCGTCCCGGAGCGATCCCGCCTCGGGATGCTTCTCCGGATAGGCGCCCACCGCGATCTCGAACGGGCCGACCTCGCGGAGCGCCGCGATCAACTCAACCGAGGAGCGGAAGCCTTCGGGGTGCGGCACGAACCGGCCCGCGCCCTTCGGCGGATCGCCCCTGAGCGCCACGATGCGTCGCACGCCGATCCGGGCATAGCTCCGCGCCACCTCGAGCGTCTCCTCGCGGCTCGCGCCGACGCAGGTGAGATGCCCCGCCACATTGAGCCGCGCGCGCTCGGTGATCGCCTGGATCGCAGCCCGCGTCCGCTCGCGCGTCGTGCCGCCGGCGCCGTAGGTCACCGAGACGAACCGCGGCGCGAGCGGCGCCAGCCGCTCGACGGACCGCCAGAGCCGCGCGGAGCCTTCAGGCGTGTGGGGAGGAAAGAACTCGAAAGAGAGGCTCGGAAGAGCCCCGGAAACATGTGTCATCTGCGTCGGTCCTGAACCGTCAATGAATATCGCGCCGGCAATCATACACGCCCCGGACGCCGGTTCAACGACCAACGCAGAAGACCGCCCCTCGTTCGGGCGCCGTCTTGTGCCCGTACTTGCCTCGACTCCATGTCTGTGCAAGCTCGTCCGCATTCAACCGTTCGCGCTCACGCGCAGGAACTGTGTGGTCTCCCCTGCTGATCGCGTTCAGATGAGGAATCTCCGCGTGGCAAAATCCGTCCATTCCATGATCCGGGTGCTCGACGAGGACCGTTCGGTCGCCTTCTACCGCGACGCCTTCGGCCTCGAGGTCGCCGACCGGTTCGATTTCGACGGGTTCACCCTCGTCTACCTCCGCAACAGCGAGGCCGATTTCGAACTTGAGCTCACGATCAACAAGGGCACGACCGAACCCTACGACCTCGGCCACGGCTATGGCCATCTCGCCGTCGTCGTCGACGACCTCGCAGCCGAGCACGCCCGTTTCGAACAGGCAGGATTCCTCCCACGCGACATCAAGGAACTCCACCGCGAAGGCCAACTCCTCGCCAGATTCTTCTTCGTTGCAGACCCCGATGGCTACCAGATCGAGGTCCTCCAGCGGCAGGGCCGCTTCCGCTAGACCGGCCGGAGCATGCCGGGACCGCGCCCCGTCAGCCCGGTTGCCCTCTTGATCCCGGAGGCCGCCCCGGCCACTCTGCGCCTTGCCCCGAGGCCCCGGAGACCACTCCCGATGACCCTCCTGCGCGGTATGGCGCTCAAGATCCTGTCCGTTACCGTATTCACGCCCATGGCGACCTGCATCGGCGAAACGGTCCGTATCTTCCGCATCATCGCCGTGAGCCTCGGCCTTGTCGGCACCGGCCTCCCTATCATCCAGTGCAAGCAGAGGCCCGGCCTCGAACGCGCCCGCGCCTGCCGCGTCATTCCCCGCAAGGCTGACCGATGATCTACAAGCTCTTCCGACCCGCCGAACTCGCCGCCTTCATCGCCGCCAGCGAGAGCCAGGGCGCAACGGTCGACCTCCGCGACGGCTTCATCCACTTCTCGACCGCCGATCAGCTTGCCGAAACCGCCGCCAAGCATTTCACCGGCGAAGCGGATATCTGGCTCGTCGCCTGTGACGATAGCGCGTTCGGCGGCGCGTTGCGCTGGGAACCCGCGCGCGGCGGCGCCCTGTTTCCGCATCTCTACCGGCCGCTCCGCCGCGCCGACGTGGTCTGGATCCGCCCGGTGGCGCTCCGGGGCTCCGCCCACCGCTTCCCGGACCTCGCATGATCCCTCTCTCTTTCCCCGTCCTTCGCAAGAAACACGGAGGACAATGTCAGGGAAGCGGGGATGGCGAGCGCCCTGCCACGCCCTAAAGCACATCCGCGCCCGCCGGCACGCGCGTCCCGCGCCGGCGGGACGTCCGACACCCGGAGCTCACCCATGACCCTCGCCGACCGCGTCCTGCCGCTCTTCCACCGCCTCGACCCGGAGACGGCGCACAGCTTCGCACTCCGCGCGCTGAAACTCGGCCTCGGGCCGCGCTCCGGTCCCGTGACGTTGCCGCGGCTCGTGACCAGCCTCGCCGGCCTCGCCCTCCCGAACCCGATCGGCCTCGCCGCAGGTTTCGACAAGAACGCCGAAGCCATCCCGCCGCTTCTCCGCGCGGGTTTCGGCTTCGTGGAGACAGGTGCCGCCACGCCGATGCCGCAGCCCGGGAACCCGCGCCCGCGCCTCTTCCGCCTCGCGGACGACCATGCCATCATCAATCGCTTCGGCTTCAACAATGACGGTGCCGGTGCGATCGCGGCGCGGCTGGCACAGCCCCGGCCGGCCGGTATCGTCGGCCTCAACCTCGGCGCGGGCAAGGCAAGCCGTGATCGGGCCGCCGACTACGCCGCCGTGCTCGCCGAAACCGGTCCTTTCATCGACTTCGCCACCGTCAACGTCTCATCGCCGAATACCGAGCGCCTGCGCGAACTTCAGGGCCGCGACGCGCTCGCTGCCCTCCTTGCCGGGGTCATGGCCGCGAACGCCGCGCTCGCCCGCCCGGTGCCGGTCTTCCTCAAGATCGCGCCCGATCTTTCGGACGCAGAACTCGTCGATATTGCCGAACTCGCCCTCACCTCGGGCATTGCCGGCATCATCGCCACCAACACGACCATCACCCGGCCCGGTCTCCGGAGCCGCCACCGTGGCGAGACCGGCGGCCTTTCCGGCCGCCCGCTCTTTGCTCCCTCGACCCGCATCCTCGCGCGCCTCTACCGCCTGACCGAGGGCCGCCTGCCCCTGATCGGCGTCGGCGGCATCTCCACGGCAGAGGACGCCTACGCGAAGATCTGCGCCGGCGCCTCGGCGATCCAGCTCTACACCGCGCTCGTCTACAAAGGGATCGGCCTCGTTCCCCGCCTCGCCCACGGCCTCGATGCGCTCCTCGTCCGCGACGGCTTCACGACCGTGGCCGAGGCCGTCGGCACCGACGCGGAGCGATGGGATGCCCTGCCCGCCTGACCCGGTCCCGGAGGGCCCACCAAACGAATTGTTCCCGAGGCATGAAGGCGGCGAGCGCCCCGCGGGCACAAGCGAACAGGCCGCGTCCGAGGAAACAGCCTGCGCGAACCCGCCCGATCCGGTTTCAACGGACACCTCCCACCTGTACCACCGGCCGGCCTTTGAAAGCGGCAGCCTCTCGTTTCCGACCGCCCTGAAACAAGCCAGCGCCTCGGTCGCAACGGGCCTCTCTCAGCAACCGCCGTCTCGCCGCGCGCGCCCCCGCGAGAGGCGTCGAACTGTCGGACCGGGTAACCGGATTGCCCGGGGCGAGCATACGCCGGCAGCCGCA
>CAYMOD010000146.1:4289-5841 GCA_964391945.1 uncultured Rhodobacterales bacterium
CGGATGGATGGACAGCGCGTCACGTGACCCTGGACCTCATGCTGCGCATTCGGACGAGGCGCGTCGGGTCGCGGTAACCCTCGACCTCCGCTAACCGCGCGGTAACCACGGGCCCCTAGTTCCTCGGGAACGGTCATTCTCGAGGAGGCGCGCTCAACATGCTCTGGTCGGCTCACCGCAACGCCGTACGCCGGCCATCCTGTCCTCCACGCGGCCGTGGTGGCCTGTGCGGCTCCCGGCGTGGGCGGGCGGTCACCCTTTCCCTGCTGCTCCTTTTCCCCGTCGTCCCAGCCAAGGCAGACATTTATCCCGCTGATCTATGTGAACTGGCGATCGTCGAAGGCGCGCGGCGCGGCGGCGTGCCCGTCGAGGTTCTCCACGCCATCGCCCTGACCGAGACCGGCCGCAAGGCTGGCGGGCGGCTCCGCCCCTGGCCCTGGGCAATCAACCGCGAGGGCGAGGGCTTCTGGTTCGACACCCGCGACGAAGCTTTCGCCTTCGCTCAAAAGAGCGTGGCCGCCGGCCGGCCCTCCTTCGACGTCGGCTGCGTCCAGATCAATTACCGCTGGCACGGCCATGCCTTCCCCTCGGTCGAGACGATGCTCGATCCGCAATGGACGGCAACCTACGCGGCACAATTCCTGCGCACCCTCTACGAGGATCGCGGCTCCTGGTCCGAGGCGGCCGGTGCCTATCATTCGCTGACCCCGGAGCTTGCCCGGATCTACCGGGAGCGGTTCGACCGCATCCTCGCCGAACTCGAGCCACTCGAGGTCGCTCCGGTCGTTGCCAGCCTGCCGCCCCAAGGCCGCAGCGCCCGTGCCGAAGCCCGGGAAGCCCACCGCCGCGCCGCGGCCGAGCGCCGCGCCGCAAGCCCGCCGCCTCTGGCGACACCCGGCAGCCTCGCGGCAGGTGCATTCGCGCCTCCCGCCGGCGCGCTCCTGAGCCGGGGAACACCGCTCCTCACCGGCGCGCGCGGCGGCCTCTTCTGAAGGATTCCGCCCATGCCCTCCCTGAGCATAAGCGCCCTCTACCAGCCGACGGTGATGCTTGCCGTCGCATTGATGGCGGTCATCGTGATGATGGTCCTGCCGATGCCCGCCTTCGTGCTCGACCTCGGCCTCGCCGCCTCGTTCGCCCTCGCGATCCTGATCTTCACCATCACGCTCTTCATCAGCCGCCCACTCGATTTCTCGTCCTTCCCGACGATCCTGCTCGCCTCCCTGATGCTGCGGCTTTCGCTCAACGTGAGTTCGACCAAGCTCATCATCGGCCAGGGCCATACCGGCCCCGATGCGGCAGGGCAGGTGATCGAGGGATTCGCCATGTTCGTCATGGGCGGCTCGCTCTTCCTCGGTCTCGTCGTCTTCGGCGTGCTGATGATCGTCAACTTCATGGTCATCACCAAGGGCGCCGGCCGGATGGCGGAGGTCGGCGCGCGCTTTGCCCTCGACGCCATGCCCGGCAAGCAGCTCGCCATCGACAGCGACATGGCCGCGGGCGCGATCAGCCATGAGGAAGCGCGGGAACGCCGGCGGATCGAGCAGGAGGA
>CAYMOD010000147.1:0-5831 GCA_964391945.1 uncultured Rhodobacterales bacterium
GGCCTTGTTGTCTTCGGCGTGCTCCTGATCGTCAACTTCATGGTCATCACCAAGGGCGCCGGCCGCATGGCCGAGGTCGGCGCCCGTTTCGCCCTCGATGCGATGCCGGGCAAGCAGCTCGCCATCGACAGCGACATGGCCGCGGGCGCGATCAGCCACGAAGAGGCGCGGGAGCGCCGGCGGATCGAGCAGGAGGAGACGACCTTCTTCGGCTCGCTCGACGGCGCGGCGAAATTCGTGAAGGGCGACGCGATCGCCGGGCTTCTGATCACCGTGCTGAACATCGTCATGGGCATGTCGATCGGGGTCCTCGGCCACGGGATGCCGGTCGGCGCCGCTTTCGAGACCTACGCGATCCTCACCGTCGGCGACGGGCTCGTGAATCAGATCCCGGCGGTCATCATCTCGATCGCAAGCGCCATGCTGCTTTCCAGGGGCGGGCTCGTCGGCTCGACCGACCGCGCGCTGATGGATCAGCTCGGCGGCTACCCGACCGCCCTTGCCACCGTCGGCATACTGATGGCGATCTTCGCCTTCATCCCCGGCCTTCCCTTCATCCCGTTCGTGATCGGCGCGGCCTGCCTTGGCGGCGCCGCCTTCCTCACGCACCGCAGCCAGAGCGAGAAGGCCCGCGCCGCTGCCACACCGGCGGCCGCGGAGGAGGACCGGCCGCGCGGCCGATCGCTGGGTGATCTGCTCGACGTCGACGAGATCCACATGGAATTCGCTCCCGGCCTCGTCCGCGTGGTGATGGACGAGGTGACCGGGCTCGACGCGCGCATCGTCAACATGCGCAACCACATCGCCTCGGAATACGGCCTCATCCTTCCGGAGATCCGGCTGACCGACAACGGGGCGCTGCCTGCCGGTGCTTATGCGATCCGGATTCAGGGCGTCGAGACCGCCCGCGGCACCATCGAGAGCGACCGCGTCCTCGCCCTTCTGTCCGACGGCAGCACGTTGGTGCCCGACGGACGCGAGGTTGCCGAGCCGGTCTACGGCGCCCCGGCGCGCTGGATCCATCCCGACCGCCACGAGGAAGCGGCGCTTGCCGGCCTCTCCGTCGTCACCCCGGTCGAGGTGGTCGCCACGCATCTCCTCGAGATCGTCAAGGAGAACTTCGGCCGCCTGTTCAACCGCCGGAGCCTGCGCAAGCTGCTCGAGGAGTTCGTTGCACCTTCCGACCCGAAACGGGCCGAGGCGAACCGGAAGATCCTCGACGAGTTCCTGCCCGACAAGGTGCCGATCGACACGCTCCAGTCAGTGCTGCGCCTCCTCCTCGAGGAGCGCGTATCGATCCGCAACCTGCCCCTGATCCTCGAGGCGATGGCCGAGCTTCACGGCAGCAATGCAAGCCCGGAAGTGCTCTGCGAGCACGTGCGCCACCGGCTCGGCTTCCAGCTCATGGCCAGCCTCACCGAGGCCGACGGGGCGCTGCCGCTCATCCAGCTCTCGCCCGAATGGGAAGAGGTGTTCCAGAAGTACCAGCTTCCACAGGGCTCGGGCGTCGTCGACGTCGCCTTGCCTCCGGCCGAGTTCAACCGGCTCGCCAGCGGCGTGGCCGAGAAGCTGAACGCGATCGGCGCGCAGGGTCGCTTCCCCGCGATCGTGACCTCGACCAGGCGCCGCCGCTTTCTCCATACGGTCCTGAACGCCAAGGGCATCCGCAACCCGGTGCTCTCGTTCGAGGAGATCGGCACCAACGTCCGGCCGGCGGTCCTCGGCCTCGCATGATCGAGGGACTTGCCCATCTCCTCGACATGGGCGAGGGCGCGCTCGCCGGGCTTGTCCTCGTCTTCATGCGCGTCGGCGGCATCGTTACGCTGCTGCCCGGCTTCGGAGAACAGTCGGTGCCGGTCCGCATCCGCCTCGGGATCGCCCTCGCCTTCACCTCAGTAGTCTGGCCGATGCTGGCCGAGGACCTGATCACAGTCGATCCCGGCCGGCCCTTCTTGCTGCTGATGCTGATCGAGGCCGGGACCGGCCTCCTTCTCGGGCTTTCCTTCCGGCTCCTCGTCATCGCGCTCCAGTTCGCGGGCAGTGTCGCCGCGCAAGCGACCTCGCTTGCGCAGGTGCTTGGACCGAGCGTCACGCCCGATCCGATGCCGGCGCTCGGCAACCTCCTCGTGATCGCTGCGCTCACGCTCGCGATGATCTCGGGGCTGCACGTGAAGGCGGCAATCGCGATTGCCGCCTCCTATGCGCTCCTGCCGCTTGGCGCGGCGCCGTCGGGCGCCGATGTCGCCGCCTGGGGCACGGCGCGGGTGGCGGACGCCTTCGCGCTCGGCTTCACGCTTGCCGCACCCTTCGTCATCGCCGCCTTCGTCTACAACGTCGCCCTCGGCGCCATCAACAAGGCGATGCCCCAGCTCATGGTCGCCTTCATCGGCGCGCCCGCCATCACCGCGGCGAGCATCCTGATCCTCCTGCTCGCCACCCCGGTCATCCTCACCGTCTGGAACGGGCGCCTCGATGCCGTATTGTCGGCGCCGCTCGGGATGCCGCGATGAGCGGTCAGGAAAGCGAGAGCGGCGAGAAGACCCACGATCCGACGCCGCAGAAACTCCAACAGGCACGCGAGAAAGGCGACATTCCCCGATCGAACGACATCTCGGCCGCCGCGGCCTATATCGGGCTGATGGTCGCGCTCTTCGCCGCCGGACTCGGCCTTGTCCAGACGATGGGGGACGCGCTCACGGTCTTCATTGCCCAGCCGGACCGGCTCACGGGCGTGATCCTCGGCCCCGGCGGGCCCGGGCTCGCGGGCTCCATTATGACCGAGGCAGCGGGCGGCCTCGCACCGCTCTTTCTCGGCCCGGCCCTCGCGGTGCTGCTCTCGCTCTTCGCACAGCGGGCGGTGACGGTGTCGGGCGACAAGCTCACACCGAAGGCGAGCCGGATCTCCCTCGTCAGGAACGCCCGGCAGAAGTTCGGGCCGACCGGGCTGGTCGAGTTCCTGAAGGCGACCATCAAGCTCGCTGCCATTGCCTGCGCGCTCGGCCTGATCGTCGCCGGCGACCTCGGCCGGATCATCGGCGCGGCGCACGGCGAGCCCGTCGCGGTCGTCGGCATGATGGGGGAACTCCTGATGACGCTGCTGATCGCAACGACAGCGATCGCCACGATCATCGCCGTGCTCGACCTCGCCTGGCAGCATTTCGATCACCGCCGCAAGTTGCGGATGTCGTTTCAGGAAGTGAAAGACGAGGTAAAGCAGTCCGAGGGCGACCCGCATGTCAAGGCCCAGCGCCGCGCCAGAGCCGAGGCGATCGCCACCAACCGGATGCTGCTCGACGTGCCGGGGGCCGACGTGGTGATCGTCAACCCGACCCATTACGCGGTGGCACTGAAATGGGAACGCACGCCGGGTTCGGCGCCAGTCTGCGTTGCCAAGGGAGTCGACGGGATCGCCCTGAAAATCCGCGAGCGTGCCGAAGTATCAGGCGTGCCGATCCATTCCGATCCGCCGGCCGCCCGGACACTCCATGCGACGGTCGAGATCGGCCGCGAAATCCGGCCGGAACATTACCGCGCGGTCGCCGCCGCGATCCGCTTCGCCGACCGAGCACGCCGCGCGGCGCGGGAGCGGCCGTGAAGGCGGGGATGCTGCGAAAACTCGTGGCGCTGGCCGAGGCTCGGAGAGCACGCGATCTCACCCGGCTCGACGCGCTCACCGCGGAGCGCCGCCGCCTGGAGGCCGAGATCGTCGAGCTTGCGCGGATCGAGGCGCGTGATGCCGCAGAAGGCGTGATGCCATTCGCGATGCTTGCCCGGCGCACCGTCTGGGCCGCCGCCGAGATCGCGCGGCGGGAGAGCCGGACCGCGGCGATCACCAGCGAGATCGAGGTGGCCCGCACGGCGGCGCGCACGAGCCTCGGCAAGCACGAGGCGCTGATCAGGCTGACGGAAGCGGCGGCGTGCGACGAGGCGGCGGCCCGCGCCCGCACCGAGGAACGCGTCACCCTCGCCGCCCGGAATCGGAGATAGCAGCAGGCCCGCGTACGGGTTCGGGACCGGGATGACCAGCATCGGCCCGCTCCGCCCGCAGCGGCGCCACGGATGACGCCCACGCGTGGAAACCTCATTAAGTTTTTGATTTCGAACCGCGAGCAGAACCTACCTGTTTGTTAACAGTCCCGTGGAGCCGTTCAGTGGAGCGCCGCTCACACCGGCCTCCGATTGCGGGTGCCAGAGCATTTCAGCGAAAGCAGATACCACTTTCGCGGTTCGAAAACGCGACCACTCCCATGACCTGGAGGATATTCGGCGAATACCGGTTCGCCGAATATGCTCTATGCGTCCTGCCGGACGATCTCGGTGACAAGCACCTCGGCGACCGCGAGCCCCGCGAGCACATCGCGCGCGGCGGCGAGGAGGCCGGACTTCAGATCCGCCATCTTCTCGCCGGTGGTGAAACTGCCGTCGAAACCGCCGGAATTGGCGTGACGGAACATCACCGCGAGCATGCCGTCACGGAGCCGTGGCTGAAGCGCGGAAACCACCTCGCCCTGACCGGATGCCACATCGACGGCGAGCGACATCACCACCATCGCCGCGACTCTGCCATCGCGAAATACCGGGACCACGAAGGGTTTGTCGAAGGCGACGAGCTCCCCTTCCCCCGCCTGCAGGGTCGCAATCTCATCGGCAACGCAGTCCGCGGCCCCGGCTTCGCCGTCTGCGGCAGGCATCTCGCAGCCTTCGCCCCCTGCCACGGCCCCACCGGGTTTCAGCACGAGGCCGGCGCCAATGCCCGCGCCGAGCCCGGCGAGGGCGAGAAGGATCGGAAGAATCAGCCTTGCCATCGCACGCGCCCCTAGAACGGCAGGATCATGTCGGAGATCTGCTGGCCGAGCCGCGGCTGCTGCAGGTCGGTGATCTGGCCGCGCCCGCCGTAGGTGATCCGCGCACCGGCGATGCGGTCGTAACCGACCTCGTTCCTCCGGTTGATGTCCTCCGGCCGCACGATGCCGGTGATCCTGAGGTCGCGAAGCTCGAAATTCACCCGCACCTCCTGGTCGCCCTGGACGACGAGATGCCCGTTCGGCAGCACGTCCACGACCGTCGCCGCGAGCCGCATCGTCAGTTCCTCGTTGCGCCGGGTCGAGCCGGAACCGCGCGAGCGCGACTGGCCGGCGAGTTCGACCGCCGGATCGAGCGTGGCATCCCCGGCAAGCTCCCGCTCCACAAGCTTATCAAGGCCGAGCAACGCCTCGATCGAAAGACGCTCGCCGGTGGTCCGGGTCCGGTCGGTGGTGTTGCGCATCTCCGCGCTCTCGTCGATCTCGATGACGATCGTCAGGATATCGCCACGCTGCCGGGCGCGCCGGTCACCGACAAGCGCCTGTTGACCACTCGCGAAGAGGGAGGCCTGCTGATAGGAAAACCGTGCCGGCTGCGGCGCGGGCATCGCAACCGCCACCCGCTCCGGAGCGACGATCGCGCGTGGCGCGAGCCCGCCGCCGGTCGTGCTCATCGAAGGCGGGCGCCCGAGATGGTCGAGCTGCCCGTTGCAGCCGGCGACCGCGCCCGCGAGCGCGAGCAGAAACGCGATCCGTCTCATGGTCCAACCTCCACCAGCCCCGAGCCGCGCACACGGCCGGTCACGATCTGGCGCGAACTAAGATTCATCACCCGCGCGTATTCGCCGGGTCCCGCCCGGTCGAGGGCGCGTCCCTCGCCGGTGATCGTCAGCCTGCCATTCGAGAAGATCATGCGCACGATCTGGTTGCGCACGATCGCCGCCGGCGCGCCGATCTGCTCGGGCCGGATCGGCCGGTTCGGATAAAGGGTCACCCGCGCCTCCCTGCCGACCGCTGTGGCGAGGGTGG
>CAYMOD010000148.1:0-5811 GCA_964391945.1 uncultured Rhodobacterales bacterium
GGGGCGACGCGATCGCCATCAACGGCGAAACGCTCTCGCCCGCCGCCCTCCTCACCCGGCTCAACGAACTCGGCGGCCGGCACGGCATCGGCCGGCTCGACATCGTCGAGAACCGCTTCGTCGGCATGAAATCGCGCGGCATCTACGAAACGCCGGGCGGCACCATCCTCCTCGTCGCCCATCGCGGCATCGAGCAGATCACCCTCGACCGCGGGGCGATGCATCTCAAGGACGAGCTGATGCCCCGCTATGCCGAGATCATCTACAACGGTTTCTGGTTCTCGCCCGAACGCGAGATGCTCCAGGCCGCGATCGACCATTCCCAGACACGCGTGAGCGGCAGTGTCCGGTTGAAGCTCTACAAGGGCTCGGCCTCGGTGGTCGGCCGCGCCTCGCCGCATTCGCTCTATTCGGAGGCCCATGTCACCTTCGAGGAGGACGCCGGCGCCTACGACCAGAAGGACGCGGCCGGGTTCATCAAACTCAACGCGCTCCGCCTGCGCCTCCTCGCGGCGCGCGACCGCCGCTGAGACGCCGGCTTGGCCGCGTGAGCCCGTCGGGCAGCGCAAGGGATGGCGATACTTACCGCCATCCCCGGACAAGGCTTCCGACGTAGCCGGCACCCGACTTCATCGCCTGGGCCAGCGGTGGCTTGTCACTCAGGATGGCGAGGAGCCTGACGCGGGCGCTCAGAACCGTCGCATTCGTCGGTGCGAGGCGGCTGCACTCCAGGGCCAGTGCCACGGCATCGCCCAAGGTCTCAGGGATGCGAAGGTCCAGCACGCTCTCGGCTGCGGCAATGGCATCCTCGATCGCGCGGCCGTACATCCAGTCCCTCAGGCCTGGCGGGGCATTCGCGGCCGCGCGCCCCATGTGCAGGGCACGCTCCAGAAGCAACGCGACCCTTTCCACCGACGCTTCGTGTACCGCATGGTAAAGATCACTCGCCGCATGCAGGGCATGCTCATGCCAACCGGATCGCAACAGATGGCGATCAATGAGGTTATGTGTGGCACCCCCGCCCATCAGTGCGGCGACCCCGGCTGCCGGCCCGAGAATCAGTGCGCCTGCCGGACCGATGAGAACGAGACCGGCAACGGCTCCCGCCTTGCCTCCGGCCGTTGACAGCAGAAAGCGGATTCCGGCGTCCAGCATCAGGGTCGGGGGGAGGTCGGTAAGCGGGATCGCTCCGGACCAGACGTTCCACGCTCCACGCACGGCTCCCGTCGCAATGGCGAACAAGGGCAGGTCCGGATCGGCGAGGCCCTCCGCGGCGGCGAGGGAGCGCTCCACGAGCTCCTCCACCAGCGGAAGTTCGAACCCCTCCACGGTCGTCACCATCGCGCCCCATCCGGCACCCGACCGGGAGGCCATTTCGGCCAGGTCCCGGTCGGCGATCACCGGAATATCAGGGTATTTCGTGAAATGATCCGCCAGCAGGTCCAGGCTCTGCCCGCATTTCACCTGAACCTCGTCCCCGTTCACCAGCAGGTCGAAGCCCGGGGTGTTGCTCGTCCCCGCGATCTCGACGGCGTGCCCGTCCTCGACCAGTCGTGCCATCACTATCCGTTCCGCGGTGTATCCCCGAAGCGCAACACGTGATCCCTGCGTCAGCCAGAGCTCCGCATTTACGGCCAGTGCGAGGCAACCATCCATGTCGACGGCGCGCGAGAAATCCGCCGCCGCAAGCACCTCCGGATTGATCGCCGCCGCATGGTAGAGCATCTCGCCTGCGGTCAGTCCCCCGACCACCAGGGTCTCGCCAACGTTCGAGAAGGGCTTCTTCGCAGCAACGCCGGACCAGTCCCCGGGCGGCTCCGCGGCTGGCGCTTCCGGAATGGGGCGGCCCAGCAGAGCCTCGATCTGATCGATCCGCCTTGCGGCTTCCCCGTCCTCCAGGGATCCCGCTTTCGCCACTCGGCGGAAGCATGCCACGAGTCCCCCGGCGGCCCCCTCGGCGTGAATCATGCCCCGAAGGGCGAGTAACACGACCAGCCGCGCAGAAAGCTGGGACCGGATGGTGCGCCTGCCCCGAATGACCGTCCACGCTCCCAGGCTCACGAGCCCGGCCACGAGCGTCACCGGATTCACCAGCACCGCGAGGAAGGAGGTAAGCATCGGTCCGGAGACGAGCGGTATCCAGGCCGAGAGTTGTGCCGCGAGAATATATGGCGCGAAGCCGGAGGACCCGACGACCGCAGCAAATCCGGCCCATCCCCCACCAGCGGCGGTGATCGCCGCCATCACCTTCTGCGCTGAACGAACGGCATCCGCGCATTGCGGATCCAGCGCCGTGTCGATGCTGGACGCGAGCCCCCCGATCATCTCCTGCAGCTCCAGAGCGACCACGTCCGGGAATGAGAATGGCTGCCCGGACGTCAGCAGTCCCTGCGGATTCCGAACGACATTGTCCGCCGTCGCCCGGACCCGCACCCATATCCCGGCTTCCCGTTTCGCCTGTTCCTTCCTGCGTCGCATCGCATGCAGTCCCGGCGACAATACGAGCGCCGAGCGATACCCGAGGGCGCTCGCGGCCTCCGTCAGCTTCCGCACGGACATCGGCGTCGCCTGATCGACATCGAGGCCTCCGCAGATTTCCCGCCAGAGCCGGAAGCGAAGGTGATCCGTCCCTTCCCGGGATGCGTCCAGTTCCTCGGTGCGCCTCGCGACACGGAACCCAGCCTTCCCGATCTCTCTGGCCAGCCTCGAGGCGACCTGATGGATGGCCCCTTTGGCGATCTCGAGCGTCGCGGCCCCCTCGAGGGTAGCAAGCATGTTGCAGATTTCGGATCGCTTCGCAGTTCCAAGACCGGACGCGATCATGAGAGGGGAAAGCTGCTCGGACAATTCCGGAGACGGTATGTGAATGTGACTCACTGCACCATTTCAAATCTTGACACGATCGTACCGAGGTACATTCCGATGGGTGAGAAATCACAACAGGAGGTTAACGCCTCCGTGCCTGGTCCCCTTTAATCCGAGGCTCATGTCACCTTCGAGGAGGACGCCGGCGCCTACGACCAGAAGGACGCGGCCGGGTTCATCAAACTCAACGCGCTCCGCCTGCGCCTCCTCGCGGCGCGCGACCGGCGGTAGAGCGCTTCCCGATCCGATTGCGTCGGACCGGGCGTTCCACCTTGGTGACTGGTGGCGATTTCCGGGTCAGCAGGCGGGTCCGCCTGTTTCGAAACCGCTCCAGGCGCCCAGCCGGGGCGGGAATCAATGCCGCGCGGGACGGATGTTCACAGCATTGCCGCCACGCGCCGGCTCAGTTCGCCGGCCGCTTCCCCGACGTCCCGACGCCGTCCGCGCCGATCAACCGTCCTCAAGCCCAGATATGCCTCCCTTGCGTCCTCCAGCAATGCGGCTGACCCGAGAGACAGCCGCTGCACCGCCCATTCGGCAGCAACGTCCTTGGGAACGAACTCCCCCGTCGTCAGGGTCCGCCACATGCGCGCAAGCGTCAGCAGGACGTTGCGCTCATCGCCTTCGAGCGTGCCAAGAAGGGTGGGAAGCGCATCGCCGATCGCCCGGCGTATATCGGCTTCGGGGATGACCGGCAGCAGTTCGGCGGGATCGGGTCCGATCAAGGGCCTTGCCTCCTGCCGGGCCTGGCCAAGCAGCAGGGTGAATTCGGGATCGGACACCGGGCCGGGTATCTCACCGGCCCTGAAAGCACCACGCAGCCACTCACCGTAAACAAACTCGCTGCGCGCCGGATAGACGGATGGCTTCAGATCTTCATCCCGAAAGACGATCAGTTCGAGAGGGCGGCGGCCATCAGCATCGATCGGATACCGCCCCGAGATCTTCATCAACCCGGCAACGAGGGTTTTGCGGATTTCCGGCGTCATCGGCCGATCGATGACGGCAAGCAGATCCACGTCGCTGTCGGGACGCAGGCCGCCCGACACGGAAGAACCATGGATGCAGACGGCCAGTAACGCGTTGCCCAGGCACCGTTGCGCAATCGCCAGCGCCTGTGTCGCCTCGCGGGGGATTGCCAGCCTGTCGATCTTCATGCTTTCCACGACTACGCCTCCCAGCGCAAATCCTTGGAAGGCCACGGCTCCTTGAGGCCCGGAATCGGCACCTGGCTTCCCGTCGCCCTGCGAGCAGGCGCCATCATCCGCGTGCGGCCTCTGGTTCACGCGCCTGCGCGGGCCCGTCACCGCGCTTTGACTTGCCTTCGCGGCCGGGCGGCGCATCATGCTCGCCACGCCGCCCGGAGGGTTCCCATGCGTCGCATCGCCCTTGCCCTCGCGCTCGTCGCCTGCACCGCCGCCGCGCAGGCGCAGGACACCGCGACCGCGATCCTCGCCGGCGGCTGTTTCTGGTGCGTCGAGGCCGATTTCGACAAGGTCGAGGGCGTGGTCGCGACGGTCTCCGGCTATACCGGCGGCAATGTCGCCAACCCCACCTACGAACAGGTGGCGAGCGAGACCACCGGCCATTACGAAGCGGTCGAGATCACCTATGATCCCGCAATCGTCTCCTACCGCGCATTGATCGACATCTTCTGGCGAACCGTCGATCCGACCGACGCCGGCGGCCAGTTCTGCGACCGCGGCCCGAGCTACCGCACCGCCGTCTTCGTGGCCGGCCCGGAACAGCGCGCGGAAGCCGAAGCGTCGCTCATGGCGGCCGAAGCCGCCCTCGGGCAGGAGATCGTCACCCCCATCCTCGCCGCGAGCGCGTTCTGGCCGGCGGAGGACTATCATCAGGACTATTACCGGAAGAACGCCTTCCGCTACGAATTCTACCGCCGCGCCTGCGGCCGCGACGCCCGTATCCAGAGCCTCTGGGGAGAGGAGGCGATGATGGGCGTCGGCGGCTGATGATGCCGCTCGCTGGAACGCCGGGCGGGGTCCTGCCCGGCCGCAAGCCCGGACGCAGACCGCCCCGATGTCCGAAGCGCCACCGCACATCAGGCCCGGCGGCCGAGGCACCCCCCGAATCGGGAAGCCGCGTCAGACGCCGGAGATCAGCGCCGGCGCGTTGTTGATGATGATGATCCGGATCGCGTAGAGGCCGATCAGCACCACCAGCGGCGAGAGGTCGAGCCCGCCCATGTTCGGCAGGAAACGCCGGATCGGCGCATAAAGCGGCTCCAGCAGCCGCTCGAGCCCCGTCCAGATCTGCCAGACCAGCGGCTGATTCCGGTTCAGCACGTTGAAGTTGATGAGCCAGCTCATCACGACATGCGCGATCACGATGAACCAGACCACGTCGAGGATGAGAAGGATGATCTGAATGAGCGACTGCATCGCCTTCCTGCCTGGTTTCCTGTTCCGCCGCTACACCTAAGGCCCGGAAAACGCCGCGGCAAGCCACCGTTCATCCTCGGCGTCGGTCAGACTAGGCAGCGCACTCCGCAGATGCTACGGGGAGCGCCATGGCAAGGAAGCTCTTCGGTACCGACGGCGTCCGCGGCCGCGCCAACGCCGGCGCGATGACCGCCGACATGGCGCTGCGCCTCGGCCAGGCGGCGGGGCGGCAGTTCATCAACAGCGGCCATCGCGGCCATTCCCCGCGCGCGGTGATCGGCAAGGATACCCGCCGCTCCGGCTACATGCTGGAGACGGCGCTCATCGCCGGCTTCACCTCGGTCGGGATGGACGTCTTCCTGCTCGGCCCGGTGCCGACGCCCGCGGTGGGGATGCTCACCCGCTCGATGCGGGCCGATATCGGCGTGATGATCTCCGCTTCCCACAACCCCCACCACGACAACGGCATCAAGTTCTTCGGTCCCGACGGGTTCAAACTCTCCGACGCCACCGAGGAGGCGATCGAACGGCGTCTCGCCGGTGC